>NZ_JBTNDR010000048.1:0-25611 GCF_054510895.1 Arthrobacter sp. HLT1-20
CCCTCTCCCCCCCCCCCCCCCCCCCCCCCCCCCCCCCCCCCCCCCCCCCCCCCCCCCCCCCCCCCCCCCCCCCCCACCCCCCCCCCCCCCTCCCCCCCCCTCCCCCCCCCCCCCCCCCACGCCTTTTGTTTTTGCGTAGACTGGGCAGCTGGCTAGGTAGGGGGACGCATGGATTACGGGACAGTTGAATTGATCGTGGGCTCGGTGCTGGTGCTGGTGCCCATTGCGGGCGTGGCCGTATACGGGTGGTGGTGTTTGAAGAAGCCGCAGGCGCGGATGGCGTGGTTTTTCTTTCTGGGCCCCATCGCCTCGGTGCTCTTTGGCAGCATGGCCGGGCGCCTCGCAATGGCACTATTTCCACCGCCTTACGACGCTTACTTTGCCGGCGGCAGCGGCCTCGACCTGCGTGGCATGGTCATCATCGGTGGCGCCATGGTGGGCGGCGCGGCGGGTGTGGTGGCATCGACGGTACTGTGCGCGGCGAACCTGATCCGGCAGTACTGCCAGCCGGGAACCTTCGCCAGATAGCGCCCGCATACGCAATGCCTGGATTCCAAACAGCAGCTGATGCGGTGCCCGGCGGGCCCTAGCGCTGGAAGTGGGCTTCGCCGCTGAACGCCAAGGCCCGCTGGATGCAGGCGAGGTGGCCGGGACGCAGCGGCGGCAGCTGGTCCACGGCGAACCAGCCCACGGCAACGGATTCGTCGTCGTTCACACGCGCCGTCCCGCTGATGTGGCGGGCGATGAACTCAATGTTCAGGAAGTCGCACACGTCCCCGTTGGGGAACGTCACGGGGCCCACCACTGTGATGCCCAGCAGGTGCTCTATCCCAGCAACAACGGCTGTTTCCTCAAAGATTTCCCGCACCATGCCGGGCCCGGGTTCCTCACCCGGTTCCAGGATGCCGGTGATCAACGCCCAGCCGCCGGTGTCCGAGCGTTCGCCCAGCAACACCTTGCTTTCGGCGTCGAACACCACACCGCACACCCCGGGCAGCCACAGCGGATCGTGGCCGATTTTTTCCCGCATCCTGACAATGAATTCCGGTGATCCCATGGATCCAGCCTAGCCCCAGGGGATGACGCCGATTCCGACGGCAACGGCCAGCATCACGAGGGAGACAACCGCCGAGCGCCACAGCACCAATTTGTGGTGGTCGCCCAATTCCACCCGGGACAGAGAAACCAGCAGCAGGATGGCCGGCACCAGGGGGCTCTGCATGTGGACGGGCTGGCCGGTGATGGAAGCGCGCGCCATGGCTGCGGGGTCGATGCCATAGTGCACGGCCGTTTCGCTCAGCACCGGCAGCACGCCGAAGTAGAAGGCGTCGTTGCTCATGAAGAACGTCATGGGGATGCTCAACAGACCGGTGATCACAGCCATGTACGGGCCCATGGAGGTGGGGATGACACTGACCAGCCAGGCGGCCATGGCATCCACCATGCCGGTTCCGCTGAGCACACCGGTGAGGACAGCCGCCGCCATGACCATGGAGACCACGGCCACGATGCTGCCGGCGTGGGAGACAAGAGCCTGCGCCTGGTCCTTGACCTTGGGGAAGTTGACCACCAGGGCAATGGCGGAGCCCACCATGAAGACGTACGCCAGGGGCAGGATATCCATGACCAGAACCACCATGAGCGTGACGGTCAGGACCAGGTTGAACCAGAACAGTTTGGGCCGCAGGGTGCTGCGGTTGGGATCCAGCTGGGAATCTGCCAAAGACGTGTTGACGGATTGGGCATCCTCCTTGGCCACGGCCAGCACCTGCTCATCAAAGCGGGTTTGCGCCGCGGAGCGGGGCTTGTCGACTGTCAGCAGGGCACCGCCCTTGCCAGCGTGCGCTGTGCCAGCCGGCACCTTGCCAGCCGCCCCGGCGGCGCGGGTTCCACCCGAGGGGGTGCCGCCGTCGTGCTTGGAGCTTTCACTCCAGGAGCTGCCGGACACGGCCAGGCGACGGCGTTCGCGCAGGCCCAGGTGCCAGGCGAAGAGGAAGATCACAATCATGCCGGCAATCAGCGACGGGATCATGGGGACGAACACTTCGCTGGGGGAAACCTTCAGCGCTGCGGCGGCGCGGGCTGTGGGGCCGCCCCAGGGCAGGATGTTCATGGTGCCGTTGGCCAGGCCGGCCACGCAGGTCAGCACCACCGGGCTCATGCCCAGGCGCAGGTAGATGGGCAGCATGGCCGCCGTGGTGATGATGAACGTGGTGGAGCCGTCGCCGTCCAGGGAGACGATCGCGGCGAGCACAGCCGTGCCGAGGACCACCTTCGCTGGGTCGTTGCCCAGGGTCCGCAGGATCAGTTTGACCAGGGGGTCGAACAGTCCGACGTCGATCATCATGCCGAAGTAGACGATGGCGAACATCAACAATGCCGCCGTTGACGTTAGGCTCTTCATGGAGTCCATGACCATGTCGCCCAGGCCCAGGCCGGCTCCGGCGAACAGGCCGAAGATGGTGGGGACAACTATCAGGGCCACCACGGGCGTCAATTTCTTGGTCATGATCAACGCCATGAACACCGCTATCATGGCAAATCCAAGGATTACCAGCATTTGAACTCCTTTGTACAAAGGCCGCATTTGTGACCCGCTTTACAGAGAATAGAGTGGTCCGCATCACACCTTGTGGTTAAGTTCACTTGCCCCAACTAGTGCCCATTGAACACGTTTAGCCCATTAAGCCCACGTTTCTCGTGGGGCCCGTCCAGCAAGGAGAATTTCGTTGAAGCAGGCACGCGCCACGCCCCGGCTGCGCTTCTCCACCCGCGTTCTGCTCCTGCAACTGGGTGTGGTGTTTGCCGTGGTGCTCATGACGGCCGGCACCTTTGCCGCGCTGACCTATCAGCGCCTGGGCGATCAGGCCGAGGCGCGCGCACTGGCCGTGGCCCGGGCCGTGGCATCCTCGGAGGATGTGCGCCGCGAAACCGCGGCCCTGGCCAGTGCTCCTGCCTCCGCCCTGACTCCCGCGAACCTTGCCAACGGGCCGCTCCAACACGGTGCCGAGTCCGCCAGGGAGCGGACGGGTGCCTTCTTCGTGGTCGTCACCGACGACACCGGGCTCCGGCTGGCGCACCCCAACCCGGCCCTGCTGGGGCAGCAGGTTTCCACCGACCCCTCGGTGGCTCTGGGCGGCGGGGAAGAGACATCGCAGCAGTCCGGCACGTTGGGGCACTCAGCCCGGGCCAAGGTTCCGGTGTATGCGCTTGGAGCGGCATCAGATGTGGTGGGTGAGGTCAGCGTGGGCATCTCCAGCGACGACATCGCCGCCAGCCTGGGCCCCAGTATTCTGCCCCTGGCGCTCACGGCGGCCCTATCTCTGGCACTTGGCGCGCTCGCATCAACCATGATGGGGACCCGGCTGCGGCGGCTCACCCTGGGCCTGGAGCCGGAGGAAATTGCCGGGCTGGCACAGGACCAGGAGGCTGTGCTGCGCGGCGTTGACGAAGGCGTCATTGGCATCTCCGAAAACGGCAGCATCACAGTGTTCAATGAGGGGGCGCGGCGGCTGTTGGCCCCTGACTCCACCACTGACTTTGGCGGCATCTTGCTGGGCCGGAGCGGGCTGCCAGCTTTCCTCCTCGACGCAGCGGCCGGGGGCGAATATGGCCCTTGCGAGCATGTTGCCGGGGACCGGGTGGTCATTGTGTCGGCCCGCCCCGTCAGGCTCGACGGCGACGACGCCCGGTCGCTGGGCAAAGTCATCATGGTTCGTGACAGGACTGAGGTGCAGGCCCTGACCCGTCAACTGGATGCCGTCAACGCCCTGGGCACAGCCTTGCGGGCGCAACGGCACGAGTTCGCCAACCGACTGCACACGGTGGCCGGGCTGCTGGACCTGGATCGGGCAGCGGAGGCCCGCGACTACGTTGGTGTCATCATGAGCAACGGCCCGCTGCGGTACCCGGCCAGGGATCTTGGCATGCTGGGCGATCCCTACCTGGAGGCCTTCATCGGTGCCAAGAGCATTGAGGCCCAGGAGCGGGGCGTGGAATTGCGGATTGGCGCCGACACCCTCATGCGCGGGCGCATCACCGACCCCCAGGACGTGACAGCCATTCTGGGCAACCTCCTGGACAACGCCATCTTGGCTGCCGTGTCCGGGCCAGCCGCCCAGAAGTGGGTTGAAGTGGAACTGTTGGATGACTTTTCAGCCGCAGGGGCCACCCTGCACCTGGTGGTGGCCGACTCCGGTGCTGGCCTGCCGCCAGCCGGTTCCTCCAGTGCCGACGCCAGGGAGCTGGTCTTTGCTGCGGGCTTTTCAACTGTTGCCGCAGAACCCGGGGTTGCCGACCCCATTTCCGGCCACGGTGTGGGGCTTGCCCTTATCCGGCGCCTGGCCCGCAGCCGCGGCGGCGATGTCTGGGTGGCCGACGCCGGCTCCCCCACCACTAACGGCGCGGTGTTTTGCGCCCGCCTGCCCGGCGTCGTAGCTGCCGTGCCCGCAGGAAACGTGCCCGCAGGAAGCCTGCAAATCCCCGAGGAGAAGCCATGAGCCGCGATTTCACCGTCCTGATCGTTGAGGACGACTTCCACGTTGGGCGATTGCACGCAGGCTTTGTGGACGCCGTGCCGGGCTTCCGCGCCCTCCCCCCGGCACCCACTGCCGCACAGGCGTTGAACGTCATCCATGCGCAGGCACCGGATCTGGTCCTGCTGGATGTCTACCTGCCTGACGCCACGGGACTGGACGTGCTGCGGCGCATCGACGTTGATGCCATGATGCTCAGTGCTGCGTCCGACCCCGAGACCATCCGCAAGGCCCTGCGCCACGGTGCACTGGCCTACCTGATCAAACCGTTCTCCGCCCAGTTGCTGGAGTCACGGCTGCGCGGATACCTCAGGTACCGCCGCCTGCTGGCGGAAACCGGTACCCTGTCACAGGACCGGCTCGAATCTGCTTGGCAGGCCCTGCACCCGGCCGTCGCTGCCACAGGGCCCAGGCCTGGCTCGGCCACGGAGACGGCAGTGCTGGGTGTTCTTGTCCGGGGCGGCGACCAGTCCACCGCCGACGTGGCCAAGGCCGTGGGCATTTCCCGGACCACGGCCCAGCGGTACTTGCAGGCCCTGGCGGACGACGGCGCCGTGGTCATCTCCCTGCGCTACGGCGCCACCGGACGGCCCGAACACCGCTACAGCGCGGCGAAACCCTAGTATCCGGCCGGCAGGGGATCAGGGGCACGGCTAGGCGGGGACCAGGAGCAAGGTAGCCAGAGCCCCGGCCAGCATGGAGGGGCCAAAGGGAATCGCCGACTTGGCGGTGCCGCGCCGGCTGGCAATGAGGGCCACACCCCACAGCCCTCCGGCAACGAACCCGGCGGCCAGGCCCAGGAGCACATGCTGCCAGCTAAGGAAGCCCAGAAAAATCCCCAACACTCCGGCCAGCTTCACATCCCCAAAACCCATCCCCGCGGGGTACAGGGCCCAGAGTAGCCAGTAGAGGGCGCCCGCGGCGAGCCCTCCCCCAACGGCGCTCACCACCAGTTGGGGCATGCCCGCTGCCAGCGCGGCGCCAAGGAGCAGCACGGCTGCCACGGGATAGGCCGGCAGCACATATCGGTTGGGTAGTTTGTGGGTCCGGATGTCGATGATGCTCAGCACCACGGCAAGCCACACGAGATACAGGCAGGCGGCCAAGACCGCGAGAAACGCCACAAAGTTTGTTTCCAGCAGATCGGACAGCCGAGTCACCATAGCGTGATGCTACGCCATGGGCGCGCACGGCGGGGCCAACTGTTCAAATCCCGGGGCTATGCTGTGGACATGACTGCCCCAACTTTCACAGCCGATACTTTTCGGCACCTGTGCCGCTCGTCCCCATGGCGCTGGCAAAGCGTGCGCTTTGAGCTGCTCCGGAAGTTTCCGCTCGCCAATGGCGGCGGCGAGAATCCGGAGAGCAAGGACAGCCCCGACACTGCCGCCGCACTGCAGTGTTGGGTGCGGCGCCCCGGTGCCTTGCGGGTGGAAACCTTGGAGGGGACGCTGCTGGCCAGCACCACCAAGATCAACGAGTCCAGGGATTCATTGTTTATCAGCGGCAATCGCAAGCCGTGGCTATTGCCGCCGTCGCTGGTCAACCCTGTGCGGGACGGCAACGGCTTTGTGGTGCGGCGCCCCGAGGCACTCTACGGCGAGCCGGCCTATGGCTCCGGCCGGTTCTCTGCGGCGCTGGACCCGGTGGAACTGGCCGGAGACCGCCCGGTTCCCCTGGAGGCGCCCTTCGCCAATGTGGCCGAGATTTCAGACATTGCCCCGGTCAGCCACCAGGGCAGGGAAGCGGTTGAGGCGGTGCTGACACCCAACGCCTCCTACCGCCCCACCTTTGCCGATGCACCCCTGCTATTTCCCGGGCGCACGGCCGTGCGCATTGACCTGGCGACCGGGATTTGCGTGGCCTCCCAGTCCTTGGACGGGAGCACCGCTGGGGCCGGGCATTGGATGGTGCTGCTGGGCATTGACGAGTACATGCTCGATGACCTGTTTGAAGAGGTCAGCATGGGCCTGACGGATGTGCGCGCCCACATCCCCTGGGACCTGGGCCCCGCCTCCTGACCTGCCCCGAACGCTGCCTGCCTGCCTGCCGAACGCTGCCTCCCGAACGCTGCCTGCCGAACGCTGCCTCCCGAACGTACAGTTGATGCTGATGTCCGCGTCAAACATCGGCATCAACTGTACGTTCGCGGGGCTAGATTTCGGCTCGCTCCAGCATTTCCGTCACGAGGGCCGCAATGGGTGAACGCTCGGAGCGGGTCAGGGTCACGTGGCCAAAGAGCGGGTGGCCCTTGAGGGTTTCCACCACCGCCACCACGCCGTCGTGCCGGCCAACGCGCAAATTGTCACGCTGCGCCACATCGTGGGTCAGGACGATTTTGGAGCGCTGGCCAATGCGGCTCATGACCGTCAGCAACACGTTCTTCTCCAGCGACTGCGCCTCATCCACAATGACGAAGGAATCGTGCAAGGAGCGCCCACGGATGTGGGTCAGCGGCAGCACCTCCAGCAGTCCGCGCGCCATGACCTCCTCCATAACGGCGTCCGAGACCACCGAGCCAAGAGTGTCAAAAACCGCCTGCGCCCACGGGTTCATCTTCTCGCTCTCGGAACCGGGCAGGTAGCCGAGCTCCTGGCCGCCCACCGCGTACAGGGGCCGGAACACCACCACCTTGCGGTGTTCGTTGCGTTCCAGCACAGCCTCCAGCCCGGCGCACAAAGCCAGGGCGCTCTTGCCCGTGCCCGCCCGGCCCCCCAGGGACACAATGCCCACCTCCGGGTCCATGAGCAGGTCCAGG
Source organism: Arthrobacter sp. HLT1-20 (assembly GCF_054510895.1). Classification (NCBI taxonomy): domain Bacteria; kingdom Bacillati; phylum Actinomycetota; class Actinomycetes; order Micrococcales; family Micrococcaceae; genus Arthrobacter; species Arthrobacter sp. HLT1-20. The sequence continues at coordinate 7,294 of NZ_JBTNDR010000048.1, forward strand.
GCCAGACGCTGTTCGGCCGAGCGGCCGTGCAGGCCAAAGACTTCCCTATCCCCGCGCACCAGGCGCACGTTTTGGTCCGCGCCGACCCTCCCCAGCGCCGAGCCCCTATTGCTGGTGATGACGAGTGAGGTGTTCACCGGCAGGGCCGCGGCATCGGGAATCGCCACCGCCTCGTGGTTGTACAGGGCCGCCATCTCAAAGTCCGTGGCGTCAATTTCCTCAACACCCGTCCAGCCCGAATCCTGGACCAGCTCGTTGCGGTATTCCTCTGCGGCCAGGCCCATGGCCGACGCCTTCACCCGCATGGGGACGTCCTTGGAAACCACAGTGACGTTGTGCCCCTCGTTGGCCAGGTTTTTGGCAACGGCCAAAATGCGGGCATCGTTGTCGCTGCCGCGCATGCCCGCCGGCAGCACCTCCAAAGAAACATGGTTGAGCTCCACCCGGAACGTCCCGCCGTCGTGCCCCAAGGGCACAGGTTCACTCAAACCGCCATGCTGAGTGCGCAGGTCATCGAGCAGGCGCAGGGCCGTGCGGGCAAAGTAACCCAGTTCGGGGTCGTGGCGCTTGGCCTCCAGCTCCGAGATGACAACGATGGGCACAATGACTTGATGTTCGGCAAAACGCGTGATGGCCCGGGGGTCAGCCAACAAAACAGAGGTGTCAATGACGTAACTGCGCAGTTTCGCCCCAACACTTGCGCTTGCTGAATCCTGTTCCCGGTTCAAAGCTTCAACCACGTCGACTCCAGCCCTCCGGCGCGTCTTGAGCGTCCGGATTCTCATCGGTACGGCGAGCGGAGTTGCCCTCCGTTATGGCTAAAGCTACGCCTTCCGGGGTGGCTGCTTTGCATACACGGAGGGCGTGTCGGGCAACCGTGAGCTGAACGTTTGGGGCCGACGACGGCGAAATGGTGATCTGCTGCTGATAAATCACCAGCGGATCACCGCTTCAGTGTCCGGGTGGCTCAGCTGCCGAAGCGGCGGCTGCGGCCGGCGTAGTCGCGCAGGGCGCGCAGAAAGTCGATCTTTCTAAACGCCGGCCACAGGGCCTCACAAAAGTAAAACTCGCTGTAGGCGCTTTGCCACATCAGGAATCCGGACAACCGCTGCTCCCCGGAGGTGCGGATCACCAGATCCGGGTCAGGCTGGCCGCGGGTGTACAGGAACTTGGAAATGTCATCAACGGTGAGCTGCTGGGCAACGTCCGCCATGGCGCGGCCCTGGGCGTCGGCGTCGAGCAGGAGTTCACGGACGGCATCAACAATTTCCCGGCGGCCACCATAGCCAATGGCCATGTTGACGTGGATGCGCTCCTTGGCGGGCACACGCTCCGTCAGCGACGACAGCCGTGCGGCCAAATAGTCGGGGAGGAGCTCGGGGGCGCCCATGGCGTGGACGCTGATGTCGGAATCGGCGTCGAGCAGGTCAAGGGTGTTGGCAATGATGCCCATAAGCTCGTCGAGCTCTTCCTGGGAGCGGCTCATGTTGTCGGTGGAGAGCATGTACAGCGTGACAACCTTGATGCCCAGGTCCTGGCACCAGCCAAGGAATTCCAGGATCTTGTCCGCGCCCGCCTGGTGGCCCTCACTGGTGGGGGCGTTGAACTGCCGGGCCCAGCGGCGGTTGCCGTCAACCATGACGCCAATATGTCGGGGCACGCTGCTGGCGTCCAGCGACTTGGCCAGGCGCCGCTCATAGTAGTTGTACAGCAGCTTTGGCATCCGCACCGAACCGGTAAACAGTCGCATGAATGTACACCGGCCTTTACGAATAATGGCCATGCGGCCGTACGAAACTTGCTAGCTCTAGGTTACCTGCACGCACCGCCAATTCTCACCAAGCCGGGCCAATTCTCATATTACTGCTCAGTAACCTCACCGGGCGCTGGGTTATGCTTTTTTCATGATTCCCGTTGCTGGCGAAGACCTCAAACCATCCTGGCGCGGCTGGCTGCACGCCGGAACCGCGCCACTGGTGCTGCTTGCCGGGATGGCCCTGGTGCTGCTGGCGCCGGGCCTGGAAGCCAAAGTTACTTGTGCAATATATGTGACCACCGGGGTCCTACTTTTTGGCACAAGTGCGCTATATCACCGCGGGAATTGGCAGCCCCAAACCAAGGCCCTGCTCAAACGCCTGGACCACAGCAACATCATGCTGGTCATTGCGGGCTCCTACACCCCACTTTCGGCGCTGATGCTGCCGCGCCCCACCGCCACCTTGCTGCTCTGGATGATCTGGGTGGGAGCCATTGCCGGTGTCCTGTTCCGTGTGGTGTGGGTCAATGCTCCGCGCTGGCTGTATGTGCCCATCTACGTTTTGTTGGGCATCACAGCCTTGTTCTTCCTGCCGCAGTTCTGGGCGGCGGGGCCCGTCCCCACGATCCTGATCTGCCTGGGCGGCGCGCTCTACATTGCCGGGGCGGTGATCTACGGGATCAAGAAACCCAACTTCAGCCACCGGCACTTTGGCTTCCACGAACTTTTCCACGCACTCACCGTGGCTGCGTTTGCAACGCACTTTATTGCGGTGGTCCTGGTGGTTTTTGACTGAGCCATTTGGCCCGTCCCGCCAAGGCCCCTAGGCTCGTGGCATGTCCCTCACCCACCAGCCCGCACAACAATTTCAGTGTTTTGAGGGCCACGCCCCACCCGTGCTGTGGGCCGCGGTGGCAGCGCTTTTCAGTGCAAGCTTCTCGGCTGATCCCTACTTTGAGGATCCCGACGATCTAGCCACGATCACCGGCTGGGGACCTGTTCAACTGGCCCAGCCAGGCGGACGCCTGGTGGTGGCTCACAGCGATGGCGCCATCGCGGCCTTCGCCCTGTCCCACGGATTGGTGGAGGACGCCCCGTGGCAACAAATATTGGCTGCTGCCGTGGCGCCGGAATCCCCCTACCTCGCGGCTGATCCCCGGAACGTTGTTGTGGTTCAGGAGCTGGCCGTGGCCGCCGCGCATCGTGGCAGGGGCCTTGCCGGGGAATGCGTGCGCAGACTCCTGGCCAACAGAACCGAATCCCACGTGGTGCTGGGTGTCTACAGCCAGGCCGCCCCGGCCCGCGCCCTGTACAGGAAATGGGGCTTCGAGGAGCTTGGCACCACAACGGATGCCGGCTCCCCCACCACCTTGCGGGTTCTGGGCCACCCGCTGCCATGGCCGGCGCCAAACCCGGCGTGACCCGGCGCCAAACCCGGCGTGACCCGGCGCCAAACCCGGCGTGACCCGGAACCCTACCCAGAACCGGGCGTGGCTTAGAACCTGATGGCGTCAATGACCTTGACCCGGATGGCCACGAGCGCCGGAATGGCGCCTGCGAGCGCACCCACCAACACGGCAGCACCCAGACCCAGCAGTGCGGCTTCCACCGGAAACGCCGGGTAAATGTCCAGGCCGGGGGCCACTTTCGATTCCACCCACGGGTTCTTGACCACAGCAACGGCAAGCATGACACCCACGGCACCGGCCACGGTGGTGCCCACCACCGACTCCATCATGACGCCGGTGAAGATGCGGCCCGACGTGGCGCCAAAACTGCGGCGGATGCCGATTTCCCGCACCCGGTACCGCACAGTGACCATGGAAATGTTCAGCAGCCCCACGGCGCCCAGTAACAGGATCAACGCGGCAATCCCGGAGACCATGAGCTGAACCATGGCGAAGGGGTCACCCATGGCGGCGTAGTCGCTGCGGTAAACATTCACTTGTGCCCCGGGGAGCTGTTGCGCCAGGTCTGCATTCAACACAGGCATCAGCTGTTCGGCCATGCCGGCGGGCGCCCAGATCTTCAGTTCCTGCCCCATGCCGCCCATGTCTTGTGCCGCACCAACAGCCTGTGCCGCCTCCGTCAACATGAAGGCCTGCGGCATCTCCTCCGGGTATCTGCTGGGCATGACACCGATGATGACGGCCGTTGCCTTGTTGGCACCCAACACCGTGACTTGGGGGGCCGTGGTGAGGTTGGGCCGTCCGGCTGCTGCATAAAACGCTTCATTAACCACGACGGCGGGAGCCAGCCTGCCGCCGTCGTCCTCGGCAAACCAGCTGCCCTGGGCAACATCCACCCGGTGGATGGCCCCGTACTGCGGATCAACCACAGTCAGTTGCACGCCCTGGACACCGTGGGGGGAACTGAAACCGTCCCTGTGCCTGCGTGACCCGGGTGGCGTGGCTGAAGCCGTAGCGTTTCACCGTGGCATCCAGAATCCTGGCGGTCCTGTCTGCGTCCGGCGTTTGGGTGCCGCTGGGGTCGGAATAGATGGAGACGCTCAGGGTTGCTTCCCGGCCGCCGTTGCGCTCGGAATCCAGCCGCATGCCTTCCCTGGCCAGATTGCCCACCCCCACCACAGTGGTCAGCACGGCCACCGACAGGGCAACGCCAATCAGGGCCAGCAGCACACGGGTCTTGTGTATCCGCAGCTCCGACCAGGCCTCCACCATGGCGGAAATGAGGGCGGTCATGCGTTGGCCCCCAGCAGGACGCCTGAGCTGGCAAGACCGGTCGAGGCTGAGAGAATGCCGGCGTCGAGCCTGTAGCTGGTGCGGGCGCGTGCGGCCACGTTGACATCGTGGGTGATGGTCACCAGGGCCGCCCCGGATTCGGTGGCGATCGTGTCCAGCAAATCCATCACGGCCTGGCCGGTCTCCACATCGAGGGCGCCGGTGGGTTCGTCCGCCAGGATCAGCCGGGGCCTGCGCACCAGGGCGCGGGCAATCGCCACCCGCTGCTGTTCACCACCGGAGAGCATGTGGGGTTGCGTGCCAGCCCGGGCGGCGAGCCCCACCCTGTCCAGCATCTCCATGCCGAGGGTGTTGCGGCGCCAGAATTCCTTCCGCCCCGCATACATCAGGGGCGTCACCACGTTCTCCAGGGCCGTGCGCCCCGGCAGCAGGTTGAACTGTTGGAACACAAAGCCGATGCTGGAACCGCGCAGCTTGGCGCGGGTGTTGTTGCGCAGTCTTTCCACGGGCGTCCCGTCAAAGAGCATCTTGCCGCTGCTGGGCACATCGAGCAGGCCAAGGATGTTCAGCAGGGTTGATTTTCCGCAGCCCGAGCGCCCCACTATGGCGGTATGGTCGCCCACCCTGACTTGCAGGTCAACGCCGCGCAGAATGTGCAGCAGCCCGTCGTCGGGCAGCACCACGCTCCGGGTGACGTTGCACAAATCGACCAGGGGCGCGTTGGCATCGTGGCTGCCCGTGGTGTTCTCGCCAGACGCGCCGAATTCACGGGCGTCCTCTTCATCTCGGGGAGAAAATATGCTCGTCATCCTCAGCCGCCCATCGGGCCGAAGCCGGCCATCTGCCCATTGGGCACCACGGCATCCGCACCGGGCACAAATTCAAGCACCTGTTCACCCTCAGCCAGTCCCGTGCGGATCTCCACCACGTCGCCGTCGTTCAGGCCCAACACAACCTTGCGCTCCTGAGGCGCCCCGCTCCCGTCGACGCCGGGAACCCAGACCAGGCCGTTCTGGACGCTGCCCTTGACGGCCGTCAGCGGCAAGGTCAGCACGTCCTTGGCCTCACCGGCGGTGAGGGTTATAGTGGCGCCCAGCCCGGGGAACACGGCTGTCCCGACCGGCACGGCACAGCTGACCTGGCCGGTGCCTGTCTCCTCCGGTGTCACGGGAGCGCCGGGCACCATGGCACCCGGAATCATTGCGGCTCCGACGCCGGTGCCACCGTCCGATTTTTTGTTGCTCAGCTGGACATCGTTGCACTTGAAGGGTGCCGGGCCGTTGGTGACGGTGCCGGAGGCCGTGGCTGGCTTGCCCAGAAGACGGAATTGCTGCGCCGTGGTCAGGGTGCCTGTGATGGAGAAGGTGCCCGGGCTGACCGAGCCGGCGTTGTCACCCACGCTGAGTTCCTGATTCAACAGCACTGACAGGGTGTCCAGGGTGCCGGCCACCGGGGCCAGCACGTCCGTGAAGGCGTAGACGGGCGCGGGCGCAGCCGGCGGGTTCTTCGCCGTGTCCGCCGTGCCGCCGTCGTCCGGGGCAACTACAGCGGACGGATCGGCTACCACTTCACTGCGCACCTGAAAGATCCGGTCCCCTGCAGCCAGCTGCGCTCCCTTCTCAACAAAAAAGAACACCACTTTGCCTGCCGCCGTGGCACGCACCGGCACGGCGGCATCACTTTGCACCGTCCCGGCAAGTTCCACAGTATTGGTCACGGTGGCCCGGTTGACGGCCGTGACGGGTGCCCCAATCTGGGCCTGCGGCACCAGCTGCTCACCCTCATCCTTGAGCCCGTCAACGAAGGCCAGCTTGACCAGGGCCATCGCTATGACGGCAAAAATCAGCACCCACACAATTGGAAAAATGACACGACGCAGTACACGCACTTTTGTTTCCTTCTTCGAATCTCCCCACAGATCCCCGGATGGAGACTTGTTGCACAACAATCTAGCCGAGCGCGGCGGATTGTGTGGGATGGCTCTTCACAGCGGCCAAAGATTACCGGGTTCAGGGCCGGGCGGCCGGGCGGGCCGGGCTCAGAGTCCGAGCAGGCCGGAGAGCTCCAGCGGGGTTGCCACGGGCCGGGCACACACCATGTTCCGGCAGACATACGCCAGTGGCCGGCGTCCCGGCTCTGGCACGGCGGGCAGCCCGCGGCCCTCAAGCAGCGGCACCGGCGCCGGGCCAATACCGTCCCACACAGCCAGCGCGACCCCCGGTGAGTTGGCCAGCCACGCCTGCCGCACCAGGGCGTCACGGTCCGGGCCGGCTGGGCCCACGATGGCCACCTCCAGCGGCCCCGCGGTCAATGCCAGGGCCGCTGCGAGCAGCCCCCCTGCCGCACGCGGCGCCTGGCGGGCCAGTTCCGGCAATGATCCCAACAGCGCCTCCGCCACGCCGCGGTGGTGGGCCGAGCCCGTGTAGGCGGCCCACGAGGTGAAGGCTTGCACCAGCTGCGCCACACCACTGGCGGTTGCGTTGTCGAAGGGATCGGCAAACTTGGACCCGGGCAGGGCATTGTCCGCCGCGTTGTTCAACACCACGCCGTCCACAATGAATTCCGCTTCAAGGGCGGCGATCAGGGTGCCGGCAAACTCACACCAGCGCTGCTCCCCCGTGGCCGCGTACAAGGCCAGGAAGCCGTTGGCGCATGCTGCGTGGTCGTCCAGGAGCCCCTTGATGCCGCGCGCCCGGCCGTCGTGGGAAACCCTGAACAACTGCCCATCCCAGTGGACCGTTTGCAGGTATTCCCCGAGTTCGACGGCGGCAACCAGGCAATCTGGCCGGTCCAGGACCATGGCGGCCTCGGCAAGCGCGGAAAGCAACTGCCCGTTCCAGGCAGCCACCACCTTGTCATCCCGGGCCGGCATGGTGCGTTGTGCGCGCCGGCGCAGCAGGGCCGGGCGGATCCGCTCCCAGTCGGCACGCTCGTGAGACTCCAGGCGGCGGCCCGGATGGAACGGCGCCGTGCCTGCATCCGGAATGTTCATGAAACCGGCAACAAGCCGCGCCAGATTTCCGGCCCCGTCCGGCCCACCAGCCTGGCCCACCGATTCCGCGACTGCCGCCTCCAGCTCAGCAACGCTCCACTGGTAGCTGGCGCCCTCGTGATGCACCCCGTCAATCACGGTGTCGGCGTCCAGAGAGGAGGCGAAGGCGCCGCCGGGCAGGCGCAGCTCCGCCATGAGCCAGGAAATCGTGGCTTCCGCCGCGCGCCGAGCATCGGCAACACTCAGCGGCTGCAACAAGCGTTCCGGCTGCTCCACCTCCGGCTGTGCCTGGGCCACGGGCCGCACCAGGGCCAGCCTGATCCAGTGCACCAGCTCCTGCAGCAGGCCGGCGTTGTCGTAAAGCATTTTCTCGTAGTGCGGCTCTGACCAATCAGCGGTAACGCTGTACCGGGCAAAACCGCCTGCCAGCTGATCAAAAAGGGCCGAGTTGACCATGGCGCCCAGGGCCCGTCCGGCCAGCCCGGCCGCCGTGCGCGATGATGCCCCGGAATCTCCCGCCGCCTGCCGCATCAGGAATTCCAGCGCCGGGGTGGGCGGAAACTTCGGAGACGTGCCCAATCCGCCATGCTCGGGGTCCTCGGCGCGGGCCAGTGCTGTGACGGCGGCCTGTGCCACGGCAGCCCACTGGGCTGTTGGCGGAGCAGAAAGTTCGACGCCGGCTGGCCCACCCGCCGTCTGGCCACCAACGGCTCCAGGGTCGCCGGCGGCACCAGCGGCGCCAGGGGCGCCAGCGGCACCGGCCCGGATTTGCCACAGGGGCGCCGACAACGCCTCCGCAAGCTCGTTGGCTGTGCGTTCCACCTCGGTCCGGCGTTCATTCCACGCCTCGTGGACGGCTGTCAGCAGTTGCGAAAATGAGGGCCGGCCGGAGCCCGGCTGCGGCGGGAAATACGTGCCGGCGTAGAAGGCGCGGCCGTCCGGGGTGAGAAACACGCTCATCGGCCAGCCGCCCTGGCCGCTGAGGGCTTGGGTGGCTGCCATGTAGGCGTCGTCCACGTCCGGGCGTTCCTCCCGGTCCACCTTGATCGAGACAAAGTGCCGGTTCAGATAGTCGCCAATGGCCGGGTCTTCAAAGGACTCCCCCGCCATGACATGACACCAATGGCACGCGGCGTAACCCACTGACAAGAAAATGGGTACATCACGTGCCACAGCTTCGGCAAAGGCAGCCGGATCAAACGGCTGCCAGTGCACAGGGTTTTGTGCATGCTGGCGGAGGTAAGCACTTGGTTCACCCGCCAGCCTGTTCATGGCTAAACGCTACTTCGTATCCGTCTCGGGAGCGGCAGTGGCGTCTTTTTCCTGGTCCACGGCGGGAGCCTCGCGGGGCGCTGGGACGGGGGTCTCGGCGTCGTCCCTCATGATGGGAATGCCCATGTACTCGGCATCCGGGCCATGCGAACCGCCCGCGTGGCCTTCCTCAACCTGGGCCCGGTAACGGACACGGCGGATGCGCTTGACCATGTCGCGGATCAAAAAGAACATGATGATCACAATGCTGAAGGTCACAACAAACCCCAGCAGGCCGGGCGTGATCTGGTCCTCGGTAAGTCCCGGGCGCAGGCCGCCGGGTGAGGGTACGGCGGGGTCAGTGGTGGCAAGCAAAATCAAAGTGTGCACAGTCCGTCTTTCGTATCATCCCCGGCAGGCGTGGTGCCAGCGGGAAACGTCCACTATCTATCGTAGGCCAGCAAAGAGGTCGTTCTCGGGCAGTGTGGTGGGAACGCGGGAGCTGATCAGGGAATAGTCCTCCCACGGCCACACTTTGCGCTGCATCGCCGGGCTCACGGCGAAGAAGAAACCGTCAGGGTCCACCTGGGTCGCGTGCGCGCGCAGGGCGTTGTCACGGGTTTCAAAGTAGTCGCCGCAGTCAATCTGGGTGGTGGTGGGGTGCTTGCTGACGGGCATGGAGTGACCCTCGGAGTCTGTTTCCAGCCAGGCGGCGAGCCGTTCCGCATACGGTGAGGTGAGCCCCGCCTCCTCCAGTGCGAAGTGGAGGGCACGGAACCGCTGCGGGTTGAAGGCCAGGTCGTAGTACAGCTTGGACGGCTCCCACGCCTCGCCGGTGCCGGGGTAACGCTCCGGATCCCCGGCGGCGTCGAAGGCCTCCACGGTGATTTTGTGCGCCATGATGTGGTCCGGGTGCGGGTAGCCGCCGTTTTCGTCATAGGAGATGATGACGTGGGGCCGGAAGCGGCGCACCAAGCGGACCAACGGCGCGGCCGCAATGTCCAAGGGCTTGAGCGCAAAGCAATTGGCCGGCAGCTCCGGCAGCGGGTCGCCCTCGGGCAGCCCGGAGTCCGTGAACCCCAACCACTGCTGGGAAATGCCCAGGATTTTGGCGGCGTTGGCCATTTCCAACCTGCGCGCACCACCCATGTCGCGAGAGGGATGGGGCGCACCCACTAGGGCGGGGTTCTGGATGTCGCCGCGCTCCCCGCCCGTGCACGTTGCCACCATCACCTCGACGCCGGCCGCAGCGTAGGAGGCCATCATGGCGGCGCCCTTGCTGGCCTCGTCATCCGGATGCGCATGAACTGCCAAAAGTCGCAGCGGCTCGGTTGCGGTGCGCTCATTGCCGTTCATGGGTCTACCTTCATTTCTGTATCAACTTTGGGACAATCAGGGGGCAAAATTCCCTGGTCAAATAAACGCTAAACTGGTCTAAGTCCAACGCCCTCATCAACTGTGGGCGGCCAGACCACGGGAACCCGTGGAACAGACACAAGTGGATGCAGTGAAAAACTCAGATTCTCCAGCAGCTACCAGCCTAACCAATCGCTACGGCACACCCAAGCGGACAATGTCCAAGCGCAACAAACTCATTCTGCTCATCGTGACCGGTGTGCTCTCCCTGACCTGGATTTTGTGGGTTGTTATTGGCGGCAATTCGGGCGTCTCCCAAAAAATCCTGAGCTACAACGTGGCAGACGGCACCATGACAACCGTGGACCTGGCTGTGACGAAGGACCCGTCAGCCACGGCCAAGTGTGCCCTCAAGGCCATGAACGACAGCTACGCGGTAGTGGGCTGGAACGTTGTCACTGTGGGCCCCAATGCCAAGGATGCCGGCTCGGAGAATGGCCGCACCACCACCGTGCGTGGTGAGATCCGGACCGACTCTCTGGCTGTCACGGGCGTGGTGGAAAACTGCTGGTTGGTCAAGTAGACGTAACACGCACCACGTCGATTCTTGGGTTTATCCCTCTTATTGACTAAACTAGACCCTATTACCTTCTGCCCCGCTTGGTTTCTGGCGATTTTCATGCGCCGGACCGCCTGTAGCGGGGCCTTTGCTTTTGTACATTCAAGGAGAATCTCGTGGCTACTACTAACAGTGCGCCCCCCTCTGCATGGCTGACCCAGGAAGCTTTTGACCGCCTTTCGGCCGAGCTGACCCAGCTCTCCGGCCCCGGCCGCGCCGAAATCGTCAGCAAGATTGAACAAGCCCGCCAGGAAGGCGACTTGAAGGAAAACGGCGGCTACCACGCTGCCAAGGACGAGCAGGGCAAAATCGAAGCCCGCATCCGCCAGCTCAGCGAAATGCTCCGCTACGCCCGTGTGGGCGAGGCCCCTGCCGACGACGGCATCGTGGAGCAGGGCATGGTGGTGGTTGCCACCATCGCGGGCGAGGAAACCACCTTCCTGCTCGGCAGCCGCGAAGTGGGCGCCGGGGACCTGGACGTGTTCAGTGAACGCTCGGCCCTGGGCGAAGCCATCATGAACAAGAAGATCGGCGACAAGGTCAGCTACGTTGCCCCCAACGGCAAGAACATTGACGTGGAGATCCTCTCCGCCAAGCCGTACAAGGGCTAACCCCCACCATTTAAGCAACTGCCCGCAGAAAACGCCGAAAATCACGGTAAAACCGTGATTTTCGGCGTTTTCTGCGGGTCAGTTCTTTGGGCTCGGCCCTTAGTGGACCACTATCGGCTGGAAGCCTTCGGCGCGAAGCGCCGTCAGGACCAGTTCACAGTGTTCGTGGCCCTTGGTTTCCAGGTTCACGGTGATGGAGACATCGCCCATGGAGATGGAGCCGCCCACCCGGGTGTGATCCACCCCGGTGACGTTGGCGTCGTTCTCGGCAATGATGCGAGAAATGGTGGCCAAGGAACCGGGCCGGTCGTTGAGCATCATGCGCACCGTGAGGAAACGCCCCGCAGCCGCAAGGCCTCGCTGGATGACCTTGAGCATGAGCATGGGGTCGATGTTGCCGCCGGAAAGGATGATGGCAGTGGTGCCGGGGTTTTCGATCTTGCCTTCCATGATCGCGGCAACACCCACCGCGCCGGCGGGCTCCACCACCATCTTGGAGCGCTCCAGCAAGAAGATCAGGGCCCGGGCCAGGGCATCCTCGCTGACGGTGATTACATCGTCCACGAGTTCGCGGATGATGGAGAACGGCAGCTGTCCGGGCCGGCCCACGGCAATGCCGTCGGCCATGGTGGAAACTTTCTTCAGGGGCACCAGGGCGTCGGCGGCCAGGGAGGGCGGGTAGGCTGCAGCATTCTCCGCCTGGACGCCGATGACACGGATTTCCCGGCCCAGTTCCTTGGCCCGCGCCTTGACCGCCACGGCCACACCGGCCAGCAGGCCGCCACCGCCAACACCCATGATGATGGTGTCAACGTTGGGGATCTGATCGAGGATCTCCAATCCAATGGTGCCCTGCCCCGCCACGACGTCAACATTGTTGAACGGGTGCACAAACACGGCCCCGGTCTCATTGGCGTAGCGCTCGGCCTCGGCGAGCGACTCGTCAACGTTGTAGCCGTGCAACACCACCTCGGCACCGTGACCGCGGGTGGCGGCCAGCTTGGGCAGGGCAACGCCCACAGGCATGTAAATCCGGGCCTTGATGCCCAGCGCCTTGGCAGCCACGGCAACGCCCTGCGCATGGTTACCGGCCGACGCCGCAACCACGCCGCGTGCCCGTTCCTCCGGCGACAACCGCGCCATACGGACGTACGCGCCACGGACCTTGAAGGACCCGGCACGCTGCAGGTTCTCGCACTTGAAAAACACCTCGGACCCCGTCAACCGGCCCAGGGCCCGCGAACTCTCAATGGGTGTGAGCGCAATAATCTCCGTCAACAGCTCCCTGGCCTGTTCTACATCTGCAAGGGTGACGGGGAGATCGCTTGATGCGTTCACGGTACTTTTCTCTTTCTCTACGGAATGTCGATAGTGCAAAATATGGGGGTGCCGCCGGGACGCCCTAGGGTTTGTCCGGGCCTTTCCCGGGGCTGTCGGTGCCGTGTTCGACGTCGGAAGGGGCCTTGGGTGCCGGCGGTCCGGCTGGCACGGGGGCTAGCCCGTAGATGTCGGGCAGCAGGGGATCGTTCTCCCAACCACGTTCGGCTATGTAGCGGATGAAGGAGTTGGTCACCGCCAGCAGCGGGACGGCAAAAAGTGCGCCCAGGATGCCGGCAACACCTGCACCCGCGGCAACCGCCAGGATCACGGCAACCGGGTGCAGATTCACTGCCCGGCCCATGATGAAGGGCTGCAGGAGGTGGCTTTCCAGCTGCTGCACGGCCAAGACAATGGCCAGCATGATCAGGGCGTTCACCCAGCCGTTGGCCACAAGGGCCAGCAGCACGGCCACGGCGCCTGTCACCAGGGCACCCACCACGGGGATGAACGATCCCAGGAACACCAACACACCCAGCGGCAGGGCCAGCGGGACCTGGATGATCGCGGCACCAACGCCAATGCCTACAGCATCAACAGCTGCCACGAGGATCTGTACCCTCGCATAGTTACCTAGCGAGCGCCAGCCGCGGCGGCCGGCACCGTCCACGGCGGGACGGGCCCGGCGGGGGAAGAACCTGACAATGAAGGCCCAGATGTCCTGGCCCTCGAGGAGGAAGAACAGCAAGATGAATAGTGTCAGCAGTATTCCGGCCGCAAAATGGCTGAAGCTGCTGCCAAAGCCCAGGGCGCTGGAGAGAATGACGCTGGTGTTGTTCTGCAGGGCATTCAGCGCCTCGTTGATGTACTTGTTGATTTCATCGTTGCTGATGCCCAGCGGACCGTTGGTCAACCACTCCTGGACCTGGATGACACCCCTGATGGCTTGCTCGCTCAGGGCGGAGAAGCCTGTCACCATTTGCCGGCCCACCAGGAACAAACCACCCAGGACCACGGCGATCAGGCCCACTTCGGCAATCGCCACGCTCAGGCCCTGCGGCAGGCCCATTTTCTTCAAGCCGCGCACCACTGGCCGCAGCAGGGACGCAAGGATGGCCGCCAGCATGATGGGGATGATCAGGATGGTGATTTGGCTCAGCAGCCACACCAGCATGGCCGAAACCAGCAGGATTGCGCCCACCCGCCAGGACCATGCTCCGGCCACACGCATGCCAAAGGGGACCACCGAGGCGTCCTGTTGTGAATTGCGCTCTTGTTCGTGCTGTGAGGGCGTCATAAACCAATAATTCCCTATGGGGCAAAAATACGTTAAACGGTGTCCATTGTCAGCGTGGCGCCGGGCCTCGCGGCGCCCCTCACGGCGCCCGGCTATGCGCCCCGCACGGCGCCCTGCTAGACACCCGGCTGGGCGTCCAGCTGGGCGTCAATCCCCCAGTTCATGGTGAATGACTCCCCCGGCTCCAGCCATTTCAGGCCGTCGCCGGAATTGAAGGCGTTGGCCGGGCCCGTCATGGGTTCCATGGCCACGGCTAGGGACCGCCCCGGGAACTCGTCGGTGATGTACACGTGAACGTGGGAGACGGTGCCGTCGTGCCACAAGCTCACGCTGCGCCCGTCGGGAGCCGCCAGCGTGTGCCGGGCAACGCCGTCGTGCGTCAGCAAGTCCGTGAAGCACGTGTCCATCAAGGACTCCGGCACGGCCTTGCCGCCGCGCAGGTCATAGCGCCCTGAAACGGCCGCGGTTCCCGTGGGTATCATGCGGCTATTGGCACTCAGGGCACTGGCGGCGTTGACGGTGATGCGCAGGTCAGCAGGCGCCACCGTGCCCAGGGTGAAGTAGGGGTGGGCGCCCAGCACAAACGGAGCCCGCCGCGCTGAATCATTGATCAGCGTCTGGGCAACCCGCAACTCCCCAGAATCCCCCAGTTCGTAGCGGACCTGGTGCCGGGCCAGGAAAGGGTAGCCGTGCTGGGGGTGGATGGTGGCCTCCAGCAGCACCCGCGTGGGGCTGTGCTCCAGCGCCGTGTAGCCCACATTACGCAACAATCCATGGATGGCGTTGTTGCGCGGAACCTCCGTGATGTCCAACTGCTGCGGCACGCCGTCGAGCTCCCACAGCCCGCCATCCACGCGGTTTGCGAACGGCGCCAGGGTGATTCCGGCGGCCCCGGGGGCAATGGAATCCAGCGGATAGCTCTCCACCAGGGCTACCCCGCCCTTGTCATAATGGCGCAGACCGGCGGCGAGTGAGGTAATAATGGCGGTAGCATCCCCACGCGCCAAGGTGAACTGTGGTCCTGTGGCCGCCCGGGTTCCCGCGGTTTCAATGGGAGTTGTCATGGGGATTAGATTACCGCCCCGCCGCACAGAAATTGTTCTATTTCGTGCCGATGACTGCACAAACACCCTCAACTAATGTAATATTTTGTTTGAAAACTATGTATTTTGATTATTTCGAACAGAGGGGCTCCCATGCTGGCACCAGAACGCCAAGCACGCATCCTGAAGGAACTTCAACTTCACGAGGCTGTGCGTGTTGCAGACATTGCTGCCACCCTCAACGTCAGTGAAATGACTATCCGGCGCGACATTGAGGCGCTGGATTCCAACGGGCTGGCCCGCAAGATCCACGGCGGCGCCATGCGCCTGGCCCGCCTCAGTGCGCTGGAGCCCGGCTTCCTGCTCAACGTTGACAAGGAAATGGACGGCAAACTGGCCATCGCAGCCCAGGCGTTGACCCTGATCCAGCCCGGCATGACAGTGGCCATGACAGGCGGCACCACCACCTACCAACTGGCCGTGCTGCTGGCGCCGGAGCTGGAACGGCTGCGCAACCTCACAGTGGTCACCAACTCCTTGAAAGTTGCCGAGCTGCTGTACCGCCAGCAGGGCAACTCGGATCTGAAGGTCATTGTCACAGGCGGCGAACGCACGCCGTCGGAAGCGCTAGTGGGCCCCGTGGCGCGCCTGGCCCTGGGCAGCCTCAACACGGATATTTGCTTCATGGGCGTGCACGGACTGGACTCGCAGCGCGGCCTGAGCAGCCCCAACTGGCTGGAGGCCGAGACCAACGCGGCCTTCATTGAGGGCACCTCACGGCTGGTCATCTTGGCCGACTCCACCAAGTTCCAGGTCCGTTCGCTGGCAGCCATTGCGCCCATGGGTGCCGTGGACACCATCATCACCGACGGCTCCGTCAGCCAGGTCACCGCCGAACAATTCACCCCGCTGGTCCAGCACTTCATCAAGGCCACCTCAGCCGCGGCCACGTCCGCACCCATTAGGAAGACCTCATGACTATTGCTACAACCACGCTGCTCGCCGATGGCCGGGAGCTGATTTACTTTGACGACGGCGGATTGGCCAAGGCCCATGTTGGCGTGGACACCCGCCCGCTGGACGCGCGCTCGGCGGAAAACACCGGCGAGTTGCGCTTTGATGCTCTCACCGGCGATTGGGTGGCCATTGCCGCGCACCGCCAGACCCGCACCTACCTGCCCCCTGCGGACCAGTGCCCCCTCTGTCCCACCACGGGCGCCAACCTTTCCGAGATCCCGGACGCCGCCTACGACGTCGCGGTGTTTGAAAACCGGTTCCCGTCCTTGGGCCCGGCCGTTGGCAGCATTCCCGCCAGCCCCGCCTGGGGAAGCGTTGGACGGGCCTTTGGCCGGTGCGAGGTTGTGGCCTTCACCCCGGAACACAAGGGCTCCTTTGGCGGGCTTTCCGCCGAGCGCGCCCGCACAGTGATCGACGCGTGGGCACACCGGACGGAGGCACTCAGTGCACTGCCCGGCGTCAAGCAGGTTTTCCCCTTTGAAAACCGCGGTCAGGACATTGGCGTGACCTTGCACCACCCGCACGGCCAAATCTACGCGTACTCCTACGTGCCCCCGCGCAGCGAGGTCATGGCCACGGCCGCCCGGACGTTCTTTGACGCGCACAACGGCCAGGCAACCCTGCTGGGCGACATTGTGGCCAAGGAGTCCGAGTCCGGTGAGCGCATGATCGCCCAGGGCGAGCACTTCAGCGCCTATGTGCCATTTGCTGCGCACATGCCCCTGGAAATCCACCTGACCCCGCACCGCCACGTCCCGGACTTCACCGCCCTGAACGACGCCGAGCGCGACGAGCTGGCCGTCATGTACCTTGACGTGCTGCGGCGCCTGGACAACCTGTATGACACACCCACCCCGTACATTGCCGCCTGGCACCAGGCCCCCTTGGATGCGCAGCTGCGCCCGGCCGGGCGCTTCCACCTGGAGCTCACCTCCCCGCGCCGTGCCGCGGACAAGTTGAAGTTCCTGGCCGGCTCCGAGGCGGCCATGGGCGCCTTCATCAACGACACCACACCGGAGCAAACTGCCGCTGTTCTGCGCAGCACCTCCACAGCCGTGCGCAGCAGCGCCTCCACCGAAACAGTGAAAGCAGGATTGGCATGAGCGCGTCCATCGACGCAGCCCACGTGGCTAGGGCATTTGAGGAAACCTTTGGCGCCGCACCCCAGGGTGTCTGGGCGGCGCCGGGCCGGGTCAACCTCATTGGTGAGCACACGGATTACAACGAAGGCTTTGTGCTGCCGTTCGCCATTGACCGTGCCGCAGCGGTGGCGATCCGCTTGCGCGATGACAACATTGCCCGGCTGCGCTCCAGCTACGGCACTGAGGGAACGGTGAGCGTGGATCTTGACACGCTCACGCACGACACCATGAACGGCTGGACGGCATACCCGCTGGGCGTTGTGTGGGTCATGCGCCAGCTGGGCATCACGATTGGCGGTTTTGACCTGTTCCTGCATTCAACCGTGCCCTCGGGGGCGGGCCTGTCGTCCTCGGCAGCCATCGAGTGTGCCGTCGCCACGGCCTTCAACGAACTGGCTTCGGCCGGATTGAGCACCAACGAGTTGGTGCTGGTGGGCCAGCGCGCCGAGAACGAGGTGGTGGGCGCCCCCACGGGCATCCTTGACCAGTCGGCGTCGTTGTTGTCCACCGACGGCCACGCCGTGTTCCTTGACTGCCGCACGCAGGAATCCACGCTGGTGCCCCTGGACCTGGCTGCCGCGGGCCTGCTCATCCTGGTGGTGGACACCAAGGTCAGCCATGCACACGCAACCGGCGGCTACGCTGCCCGCCGCGCGTCCTGCGAGCTGGGCGCCGAGGTGCTCGGCGTTGCGGCCCTGCGCGACGTTACCGCCGCGGACCTCCCCGAGGCCGCGGGCCTGCTGGATGACGAGACGTTCCGCCGCGTGCGCCACATTGTCACCGAGAACCAGCGCGTACTGGACACCATTGTTGTTCTGGACGACGCCGGACCCTCCGCCATTGGTGCCCTGCTCACCGCCAGCCACGTGTCCATGCGTGATGACTTTGAGATCTCCTGCCCCGAACTCGACCTGGCCGTGGATACGGCGCTGGCCCATGGTGCCCTCGGCGCACGCATGACAGGTGGCGGCTTTGGCGGATCCGCGATTGCACTCATCCCGGCCACGGCAGAAGCCACTGTCCGCGCCAACGTGGTGGCGGCCTTTGCTGGCGCCGGTTTCACGGCCCCGGACATCTTTGCCGTCTCACCGGCCCCGGGAGCGCGCCGGGTCCGTTGAAATCACAACTAGCCCGCAGAAAACGGCGAGAATTCACGATTTTGTCGTGTTTTTCGTCGTTTTCTGCGGGCTAGTTGTTTAAGCTGGGGCCCTCGCG
>NZ_JBTNDR010000049.1:0-23173 GCF_054510895.1 Arthrobacter sp. HLT1-20
GCCTCTCTGGTGTGACCCGGGCACGTTCTGGGCTCGGGGAAGCACTGGCTGCATGCGGAGCCGGGGACAGCTGATGAATCCTTGGTCTGAATTTTTTGTATCACTCCCCTCAGACCCTGGTTGGCAGGCAATGGCAGGGAACGGGCTTAGACTTGGGCTGACTGGGCCAGGGGGATGCCATGAGTTCGCGAGGAGTTTGCCTAGTTATCGAAGATGACTGGGATATTCGAGATTTGATCAGCGCTATTTTGAGCCGAGCGGGGTTCGAAGTCCATGCTGTCGCTTCGGGTACGGAAGGTGTTGTAGCTGCAGGAAGTCTGGATCCTGTGCTGGTGACTCTGGATATCGGGTTGCCTGACATGAATGGGCACGAAGTCGCACGCCAGATCCGGGAGGTATCCAAAGTCCCGCTGCTGTTCCTGACTGGCCGTGCCGGGCCCGATGATGAGATGGCTGGCATGGCCTCAGGGGCGGCCGCGTATCTGACTAAACCATTTCGGCCCCAACAGTTACGGGAAACCGCTGACCAGCTATGTCCGGTGAATCGAACCGCGTGTTAAGTATCGGGCCCCAAGGGCTCTGAGCAGGGCTGATCGGGTGGAATATTGTGGCCATCTGTGGTGGCCTAATCCGCCGGAAAATCCATGCGTGGAGGCGCTGCCATCGCGACGAACAGGTGAAGCGAAGAGGGCGGCACCAAGGTGTTGAAGTATTCAAAGTGGTTGAATGACCTGAGTTCCGCGCTCTTCACTTCATTGCAATCTTAACACCCCACTGGTGCACGGAGCCCATCCCTCACCTTGTCCTTGCTTAGGCTGCTTAGCTCTAATTTGGTCTCTTATCCAGCAAGCCAGGCAACGGAGGGAGGCGCCGAAATCAACATTATGAGTTTGGTGCTACACATCGTTGGCATCCCGCAGCGGAACCTTGACCGGGACACTTCGCCGTTGACAGGATGCGACTTCTGGGTCCTTAGATTAGGCGTCGAGGGGTAGGTTGCCGAGTACAGCATCCATGGCTTTCAGTGTCTGCTCCATGGCCTCCATTTGTGCTGAGATCCTGGCACGTTCACTGACCAATCGTTCGCGGAGGAGTGGAGTTTGTGACGCGGGATCGGCCATGCACGGCAGTATGTCCGCAATGGTCGAGCTGCAGAGACCGGCCTGGAACAAGCTGCAGATCAGTGCGACGCGCTCCACTGCGTCGTGTTTGTATATGCGTTGGCCGCTACTGGACCGTGTGGAAACGAGAAGATGTTGTTCTTCGTAATAGCGAAGAGACCGCGGACTGGTGCCGGTGGACTCAGATAATTTGCCAATTCTCATTGGTCGCTTGCCCCTCACATTGGTGTCAGGTCCTACTCTAATGATCATGACTACCAACCAGCCTGAAACCATCCCTGTCCTGCAACTTCGCGTCATCGTCGCGGCCGAGGATTTCGACGCCGCCATAGCCTTCTACCGGGACACTCTGGGCCTGCCCGAACAAGCCGCGTTTGAGGGAGAGGGCGACGCGAGGGTTTCGATTCTGGATGCTGGACGAGCCACCCTGGAAATCTCAAACCCGGCCCAGAAACGGATGATCGATCAGGTCGAGACCGGCTCACGGCAAGGCCCTGGCATCCGGCTTGCCTTTGAGGTCACCGACGGGTTCGGCGTCACTACCAAACTTGCTGAGGCAGGGGCAACTGTTATTGCCGAACCACGCGAGACGCCTTGGCGATCTCTGAACCCACGGATCGAAGCCCCCGCCGGGCTACAGATCACCGTGTTCGAGGAATTGGAGGACACTGCAACGCGCACCGGCCGCGAAGGTTTTGGAACCGCAGCAAGCAGGTATCGCACCGGATTCGACTGAGTTCGGGGAGCATCCCTCCACATGTGCTTGAGCAGTGAGGCGGAACTATGCGTTCTGAAGCCGAAGAACAGTGTCGATCTGCACCTTTGCGCTGAGTGGAAGCGCCGCTGCCTGGATCGTTGTCCGAACCGGGTACGGCGCTTCCAGATGCTTGGCATAGACGGCGTTGATGGCTTCAAAATCCTTGTAGTCCGTCAAGTAGATCGTGGTGCGCAGGAGATTCGACATGTTCAATTCAAGCTCGCCCAGCAGCGTCCCCAGGTTCTCCATCATGGCCTCGCACTGTTCTGCGACTTCGTCCGAAACGAGCATCCCGTCATCCGTACGCTGGCCGATGATTCCGGCGGTGTACCCAGTGTCACCGTGCTGTACGAAATGTGAAAACGGGGCCGTGGACTGGTGAAGGTTCGGACTGAAATGGTGCTTCGCCATGAATATTTCGTTCTACTTTCAACAAGAATATGAGGATGTAAAGAATAGCCCAACACTACATCGGGGCATCAGGAAACAATCCTGTGTGTCGATTGGCATCGAGATTCGTAAGCACCGTCCAGGTCTTTCCCGTGTAAGCCGGACCTGATCCGGGCACGAACTCGTGAGGGGATGGCTGTCGCCAAAGCAAAGGGCAAGCTGCGCGGAAAGCAGCCCAAGCTTTCCAAAGCACAGGAAGCACATTTGGTTTCTGTTCACCGGGCGGGAACACACGACAGTTGAAATTGCCGAACTCTTCGGCGTAGCCCGCTCCACCGTCTACCGCGCCATCAAACGTGCAGGCGACCCCTCATAATTCCTTAGCGTGAATTTCCGTACCGATCCTCCCCGGACCCCAAGTTCCACCGAATGGCCTGATTATCAAGGTATTGACAGCTTTGACCACGCCGTATCGCAGACGATCGTTCCCGTTCAGGCCCGGGGTTTGGCCGGTTAGAGACGGACGGTTCCCTCAATGCAGCTCGTGACATGTCCACCAACCCAGATTTTCCCATTGTGGAGACTTATCTGCACTCGACCCTGGCGTCCCAGGACTGTTCCCTGGGCTGCCGTGTAAGGTGGGGTCGCCAAAGCTGTGTCGATCATCCATCGCGCAAGGCCCGCGTTGAGGCTACCTGTCACGGCATCTTCCCACACGGGGTCTCCTCCGACGAAGGCACGCACTTCGAACTGGGTTTCCCCCTTGGACTCGTGCGGGCCTACAACTCCGATTTCAAGATCGCCGGCTTTTCCCGGGTCGGGGTGCAGGCCCAAAACTTCCCGTGCCGAGGAAAGCCGGACACCAATCCACTTGGGACCATTAACCAGCCACGACACATCAATAATTTTGTCCCGGGAGATCCCTAAGATCGTTGCTATTCGGCGCACGAGTGACTCTTCAACTGGGCCGTAGCGAGTTAGAGGTGGCGCCTCAAATGCTATTTCACCATCCGCTACACGGACCGGGATCAGCCCTGCCGCACATTCCTGTATGACCATCCCGCCGGGTCTTGTTGATCCACCTCCATCCAGCCACGCCTTGGCGGATCCAAGCGTTGGATGGCCAGCAAAAGGCAGTTCTTCCTTAGCGGAGAAGATCCTCACTCGGTAGTCGGCCTGTGGACTGCTTGGGGTTAGGAGAAACGTCGTCTCCGACAGATTGGTCCAGTTGGCGAACCGCTGCATGTCTTCGGCGCTCAAGCCGTCAGCGTCATGAACGACAGCCAACGCATTGCCTCGATATGCCTCATGGGCGAAGACATCAACTTCACTGTATCGGCGCGTTTTCATGGCGCCACTGTAACAGGATCCATCCGCCGCGCCGTGGTCCCATAAAACTGGCCAACCTGGGGCACTAAAGAAATTCACCCTTGCCCTGACGCGCAGAACAGCGATAACACGGCAGCTACGGACGGCTACGACACTCGGCAAAACCCTAGCGTCGGATATTTCACTTTTTCACAAGCCACCCCATTTAGGGAGCTAGGCGTGCTCGGCCATGACCCTGGTGACCCCGGTGCGATCCGCACCCCCTGCTGAACCCACCCAGTGCCCACGGACGGGAACCCCGGCTTCTAGGCTTGGCGCAGCAGATCCATTTCCTGGGCATTTACGGCGGACGCGCGCTCGAAAAGCTCGTTGGCGAAGTCGATCTGATTGTCGGTGAGGGTGTCGAGATAGTCGGCCCAACGGTCACCCACGCGAGCATATATGGGTCCAACACGAGCCATCACCGTCCCCAGGTTTGCGGTCACTATCACTCGTCGGCGGTCGTTGGAGTCGCGTTCGCGGGAGACATAGCCTGCCCGCTCAAGCCGGTCGACGACGGCCGTGATGGCTCCGCCGGCGGTGAGCCCGGTGCGCTCGGCGAGCTCGCCGGGGGTGGCTGGGCCTTGGCTGATCAGGATGCTGACTGTCTGCATGTCGGTGCTGTTGATGCCGCCGAACCTGGCGACCGCATCCTGGAAGATCACAGCGCGCGCCATGAACTCACGCATGGCTTCCGCATTGCGTGCGATCGCGGCGGTGCGTGTTGACGTCTTCTCGCTCATCGATTATTCTCTCTAATTACGAGAGACTCTCGGATGGAGAGTCTCGCCACTTCGAGGATACCAAATGTCCCGCGCACTCATCATCGGAAGCGGCGTTGCCGGACCGGCTGTCGCCCAGTTTCTGCAGCGAGCCGGTTGGGAGTCGGAGATCTTCGAGGCCAACGCGGCACCGGACTCGTACAGTGGTCTCTTTCTCAACGTGGCAACAAACGGTCTCGCCGTTCTTGAGCACCTCACGCTGCGCGACCAGGTGGTGTCCGACGGTCACCGCGCACCGCACATGGTGATGTGGAGCAGCACCGGCAGAGAGCTCGGCACGGTCCCGAATGGCCCAGCGGGGGACCCCGAACGGGGCAGTGTTGTCGTGAAGCGCATCCGGTTGCATCAGGTGCTATGCGATGCGGCGGTTGCGACGGGTATCCCGATCACCTTCGGAGCGCGCCTCACGAAGATCGAAGAGGCACCGGATGGGGTACGCGCGACGTTCTCGGACGGTCGCGTTGCTGTGGGGGACATTCTGATCGGTGCTGACGGCGTCGGGTCTCTCACCCGCAGGTGGATTGATTTTGCGGCCCCGGCCCCGGAGTACAGCGGCCTCGTCGGTCTCGGCGGCTTCGCCCATGTTCCCGGATTGAAATATACCCCGGACACCCAGCACATGGTTTTTGGTGCACGCTCGTTCTTCGGCTATTTGGTGCGCGAGGATGGCACCGCGTATTGGTTCGCGAACATCACCCACCCAGAGCCAGCACGCGGTTCGCTGCGAGATATTCCCAGTGCGGCATGGCTCGCAGAACTCCGTAACCTGCACTCCGATGATCCCTACCCGGTTCCGCAGATCCTCGCGCGCACCGAAAGTGATTTGGCGGGGTATCCGATCTACGACCTGACGCACGTTCCGCACTGGAGTCGTGGTCGGGTTGTTGCGATAGGCGACGCAGTACACGCCACGAGCCCAAGTGCAGGGCAGGGGGCATCCCTCGCGCTGGAAGACGCCATCACCCTCGCGAAGTGTCTGCGCGATCTGCCCGACCACACGACTGCCTTCACCGAGTACCAGCGGCTGCGCCAGCCGCGAGCTGAAGAGATTGTGAGGTACGCCCGATCAATCAACAAGCGAAAGCGGGTGACGAAGAGCCGTCTCGGCATCACGATTCGGGACGCGATGATGCCGATGTTCCTACGCAAAGCCGCCGCCGACACCCGCAACGACTACCTCTACAACCACACGATCGAGTGGCGGACGAGCACCCACTCACCATGATCGATCGCCTGCACCTGCCGAGCTGGTCTGCTCCGGTCGGGCACGTGCGCAATCGGGCTGTTGGATGCACCGAGCTGCGCTCCAGTGATCGGCGTCCGAATGCGGGTCCTCCACCGGATACATCCGCCCTGAACTGCATCGTTGCGACCGTTGACCTTCGACTGTTCCGCGAACATGTAACACCGGGTCCCAACACCGGCCAGATCCACCCAGACATCACCGAAATAGACTTCTGCCTCAGCACCAGGAGCATGCTCCTGGGGAATGAAAACTCCTAAATGGACTTTCCCTGCCTCGAAGACAATCTGTGCCCGACGGGCCTTCACGTACTGGCGTACCGTTGAATACGAGATCACAGCCTGATGCTCATCAACCAGGCGGTCAAAAATCCGTGGACCGTGTGGCGCTGCTTCCGTGGAGCATCCAAATCAGCGATCAATATCTAATCGATCACGACCCGAAACCAACCCGGTTTCGGGGCCGATCGTCATGGTTGGCGGACACCGCCCGTATCGGACCAAACCCGCCAACCATGCATAATTACGAAGAGCCGGTAATGCGCGCCTAGCGGAGTGTCTACGGTCGCCGGGAGCCGCCCCACACCTAGAAACAGTCTTTCCCCTTCTGACTCTAGTGTGTCGCGGATGGATTGTTCACAACACGAATTTCTTTTCCATTGGCGTCGACCAGCTTGCCGTCTTCACAGCGATCACCATCTTTTAGGGATGCGAGGACTGACATGTCGACTTGCCGGTCGGTGCCGGCGGCAAAAACCGATGGGTTTTCCGGATTGCCGCGCTTCAAGTGGTTGAAGAGCAGGTTCAGCAGAATGGCCATGATGGCCGCCGAACTGATGCCCGAGTGGAAGATGGTGATGAACCAGTCTGGGAATTGGTTGTAGAACGCGGGCGCGGCGATCGGGATCATGCCGAAAGCGATCGAGGTGGCCACGATGATCAGGTTCATGTTGTTTTTGTACTCCACCTGGCCCAAGGTACGGATGCCACTGGCGGTAACGGTGGCGAACAGCACCAGCCCGGCACCGCCGAGCACTGACATCGGCACGGCTGCCACCACACGGCCCAAGACCGGCAATAGGCCCAGGAGGACCAGGATGACGCCGCCGGCGGCGACGACGAAGCGGCTCTTGATGCCTGTCACTGCGACGAGACCGACGTTTTGGGCAAACGCGCTTTGGGTGAACGAGCCAAAGACGGGGGAGACCATGCTGGAGGCCATGTCGGCGCGCAGGCCGGCGGCGATGCGCTTGGAATCAACCTTCGTTCCGACAATCTCCCCCACGGCCAGGATGTCTGCCGTCGTTTCGGTCAAGATTACAAGGACCACGATCACCATGGAGATGATGCCGGCGATCTGAAACGTCGGCAGACCCAGATGGAAGGGGGTGGGAAAGGCGAAGATGGCACCATTGCCGATCTTGGAGAAGTCGGCCTTGCCGATGAAGACGGCCACGAGGGTGCCGATGACCATGGCCAGCAGGATGGACAGGCGGGAGATGGTGGCGTTTCCGAGCTTGCTCAGCAGCAGCACAACAGCCAAGGTGCCGAAAGCCAGCAGGATGTTGGAGATGCTGCCATAGCCGGGAGCCTTGCTGTTACCGCCCATCGCCCAGTTGGCGGCCACCGGCATCAGCGTCAGACCAATGACAGTGATGACGGTGCCCGTGACCACCGGTGGGAAGAACTTGACGATCTTGGAAAACACTGGGGCAATCAGCAGGCCGACGGCGGCCGAGACAATGACGGCGCCGAAGACGGATTGGATGCCGCCGCCGCCGTTGACGATCGCTACCATCGTGGCCACGGAGGCGAAGGACACGCCCTGGACCAGTGGCAGCTTCGAGCCGAAGAACGGCACGCCGATGGTCTGCAGCAAGGTGGCGAGGCCGCCCATAAACAACGCTGCGGTGATGAGAATGCCGATGTCCTGGGTATTCATGCCGGCCGCTTGGCCAACAATGAGAGGGACGGCGATGATTCCGCCGTACATAGTCAGGACATGCTGGAAACCATAGGCGAAGCTGGCGCCGATCCCGAGACGCTCGTCTTCCGGGCGTGCCACATTCACGGTGACGGCACCTGTGGCGGTGCGGGTTGTTTTAGGCATTTTTGAGGACCTCCTTGTCCTGGGGCGCGCCGACGGCGACGGGCCCGGTACTGCTGGGTGGTGCGATGACATCGTGGTTAGCAGAAGCCGGCGATACTGTCCCAGGCGTTGCCGGCGCCGCTGGCATCCTCGCGAAGGACGGTGGCCTCGATTAGGCCGTAAGGACGGTCCGCGGCAAAGAAGACCTCGTTGGGGTTGTCGAGGCCGAACGGAGACAAATCCACCAGGAAGTGGTGCTTGTTGGGCATGGAGAACTTGATTTCATCGATCTCCGGGTGTGCGAGCAGGACCTTCTTGCCCATCTCGAACAGCGTCTGCTGCAGGGCGTGGGAGTAGCCCTCGGTGAATCCCTCCAGGAGCAGTGCCTTGACGTCGCCGTAGGACTTGTTGAAATCAACCTCGGTGGTGTTGAACCGCCACCGGGCCGATACATCGGTGGCCAGGATCCGGTCGGTTGTTTCGGCCAAGGTGGTGTATTTATCCCTCGGGTAGCCAACAAACCCTGACTGTGTGGTCTTGAGAACGGTCAGGTCCTTAAGCCCTGCAATGAGGTGCTTGTTCTCACCGTCGACCACCAGCACCGCGGTGCGGACCTCCTGGCCATTGCGCACGAACGAGTGGTCATGGCCGAGGCCGTTAGCCTGGATCCGGTCCCAGGAGTAGGATTCGGCTTCCCAGCGGCCCCCGGTCACCCAGTCGAAGCCGGACGTGAAGTGGTCACCCAGACGGAGCAGGAACGCCTCCGGCGAGCCCACACCTTCGCGGGCCAACGCATAGACGGTGTTCTTCTGGGTGTCGGTGGCCACCACATGTGCGTTATCGCCCCTGAGGTGAGCGTCGGCAAAGTCACCACGGAGCTGGGAGGTGACGTTGAGGTCCTCAATCTCGTGGCGGTCCGTGTCGCGGGTGACCTTTACCAGGCGCACCTCGGCCTTGCCGTACTGGTTGGCTCCCAGGATGATGTTGCTGTTTTCACTCATGATTAGTTGCCTCGATAGGTGGAGTAGGAGAAGGGGCTCAGCAGCAAGGGGACGTGGTAGTGGTCCTCGCCGGCTGCAATGGTGAAGGTCAAGACGACCTCGGGAAAGAAGGTCTCGGTCGAGGACCGGGCAAAGTAGGCGCCGGTACCAAAACGCAGCTGGTAGTTACCCGGCACCAGCGCCTCAGGACCCAGTGCATGGACCCGGCCTTGCTCATCGGTCACACCGGCAGCAATATGTGCCCACGCGGTGCCGTCGGCGGCGAAAAGCTCCACCGCAACATGATCCGCAGGTTGGCCCGAAGCGGTGTCCAGGATGTGCGTGGTGACGTGGGAAACGCTCATGCGCTGACCACGCCCTTGAGACGCAGCAACGCAATCTCGCGCAGCTGCTGGGCGACTATGGGGGCTTCCTGGTTCGGTGTATTAGCCAAGCGCCGGTTCAGTGCCGCGAGGATGTCCTGAGGTGCCCGGCCGGCGGCCCTGATAAGGAACACCTGGCCAAACTTTTCCTCGTACGCCCGGTTCCCATCAGCCAGTGACATGGCAAGTTCCGGGTCAGAGGAGTCAACACCGGACTGCTCGCGCCGCGAAAGCGCTGCCTCGGTACTGTCCCCGGCTGCCCTCTCACCAATGCGTGGATGGTGCGCCACGGCGATAGCAATATCCGTGGGAGTAAAAGGAACGGCAGCTGCCCACGCGCCACTAAACAGCTGGCTCAGGGTCGAATAGGGACGGGCTGCGATGATTTCATCAATCCACCGCTGGTTATCAATACAGGGACGAAGCGTTGCGACAAGGGCTTCCCTGTCGGCTTCGTTAAATTGTTTCAGTAACAAGAGTTTACTGTCCTTGAAACTCAAGTACTGGCATCCACGGCGTCGGCTATACGAAACGGCTGATCCGGAGACGCAGCCGACCTTTTGTCTATGTTTCGTATCGTGGAACTGTTATTTCAGTATGTGTAAAAGTGTTCCCGATCACGTTTGACTTGTCAAGACGTAATTCATCGCCTGCTGCAAGAGCGCCGGATACTCACGGGATATAGCGCGGCATTCACCCATGAGATCCCCAATAGGTAACGGGGGTACCTTCGAAGCCGACGTGCTGGTTGCCGCGGAGACGAGGGCAACTCACGGTGTGCTGCTGGCCGCCGGGCGACGGCGGCCAGCTCGCGTCCGAATCGAGCTAGAGCTGCTCAAAGATCAGGGTTGTTTGTGTGCTGACAAATGCCCGGTTGCTGCCCAGGTTGAGGGCAACAAAATCGCGCAGATGTGCCGTGCTGGCGCAGGCCACATGGAGGAGCAGGTCATGGTCGCCACCTAGTACAAAGACGTTCAGAGTCTCCGGTAGATCGCGCAGTGTGCGGGCAAGGTCAAGCATGTTTTTTCGGGCGAGGGCATGGACGTTGATGCTGATCATCGCTCCGACGTCAAGGCCAAGACTGCTCAGATTGATATCCGCATGGAAGCCGCGAATGATGCCTGCCTCACGCAACGCCTTGACCCTGTTCAAGCACGTAGAAGGTGCGAGATTGGTGCGGCTTGCCAGCGTGTTGTTGGGTGTGCGGGCATCTGCGGAGAGTTCACGCAGGATGATCAAGTCTGCCTCGTCCAACCGAATCGGGTTCAGTTGACTCCGGTGATCACGCACGAATTGTGAATTAAGCATTGAATATATCACCAGTTTTGATTGATTGTTCAGTTTGTCTTGTTACTAGTTGTTGATTATTCTATCTTGTGAGGTAAACCACAAGCTATTGCCAGTGCTGGCGAAGTCCACCAGGAGTAAAGATGTCCACCCATAACACAGCAACCCGTACCGAACGTCAGGACTGTGTCTCCGCCGATGCGACCGATTCCTTGGCCCGATTCCGTGAGCGGTTCATTCTGCCCGAGGGAGTTATCTACCTCGACGGCAATTCCCTGGGTCCGCGTCCGGTGGGGGCCTTGGAGCGCGTCCAGGACGTCGTCACCAAGGAATGGGGAGTCGGGCTGATTCGCAGTTGGAATACCGCTGGCTGGTTCGATCTCCCTGGCCGGCTGGGGGACAAGCTGGCTCAGTTGATGGGTGGCGGAAAAGGCGAGACTGTGGTGACAGATACGACAAGCCTGAACTTGTTCAAGGCTCTTGCCTCGGCGATCCGTATTCAGCAGGTGGACCACCCCGAGAAGCGTGTCATTGTCACTGAACGCGACAATTTCCCCTCCGACGTCTACATTGCCGAGGGAATTACTGACTTCTTGAACTCCATGGCTCAGGAGTCAGGTATTCGCTATGAGGTGCGCCTGATCGATGACGAACTGCCCCTCAGTGAGGCCCTCGATGAGTCGACGGCCGTGATTGCGCTCTCACACGTCAACTACAGGACCGGAGCCATGTGGGACATGGCCGAGGTGACATTCCAAGCCCACGAGGTGGGAGCTTTGGCGATCTGGGATCTGGCGCATGCGGCCGGTGCCGTCACCGTCGACCTGGTCGGGGCCGACGCCGACTATGCCGTAGGTTGTACCTATAAGTACCTCAATGGCGGGCCAGGATCTCCGGCCTTCATTTGGGTCCATGCCCGCCATCAGGACCGTTTCTGGCAGCCACTAGCGGGCTGGTGGTCCCACGCCAATCCCTTCGCCATGTCTCACGCCTATACGCCGGCGAAGGACATCAACCGGTTTCTCTGCGGCACCCAGCCGATCACGGCCATGGCCATGGTGGAAACTGGCCTGGACATCATGCTTGAGGTCGACGCTGACGCTTTGCGTAGCAAATCCCTTGAGCTGACCGACTTGTTCATCACTCTCGTCGAGCAGCGCTGCGCCGACCATCCGCTGGAACTGATTACCCCGCGCGACCACACCATCAGGGGCAGTCACGTGAGCTTCCGCCACCCGGACGGCTACGCTGTCATGAGCGCACTGATCGCCCGCGGCGTCATCGGCGACTACCGCGAGCCTGAGGTGTTGCGCTTTGGCATCACCCCGCTATACCTCAGCCATGCAGATATCTGGGATGCCGTTGAAATCCTGCGCGACATCCTGGACACCCATGCCTGGGATGCCCCGGAATTCCGGCAACGCAACGCCGTCACCTAAGCACCCGCGGCCCACCGTCGTCAGCGTTTTCATTTCCCCGTATGCCCGCTCGAAACGCCATGCCCGGCAGCTTCGATGCCCCCTTCAAGGAGACAACGATGTCAGATACCTTTGACCAGATTAAAGAACGCGAAAAAGGGCTTAGACGCGAACTAACCAGCCCCCAACTGACCATGATCGCCCTCGGTGGCGCCATTGGCACCGGCCTGTTCCTGGGTAGCAAGTTCGCCATCTCCTTTGCCGGACCCAGCGTCCTGCTCAGCTACGTGATTGGTGGCCTCATTGCCGTCGCGCTGATGGGTGCGCTGGCCGAGATGACTGTTGCGCACAGCACAACAGGATCCTTCGGCGCCTTTGCCGAGCACTACATTTCCCCGCTGGCCGGATTTTTGACGAAATACTTGTACTGGTCCTGCATTGTGCTGGCCGTCGGCACCGAGGTCACGGCAATCGGCGACTATATGAAGCTGTGGTTCCCCACCGTGCCGCCCGTCCTTTGGATCTTGCTGTTCTCGGCCGTGCTGATTGGCGTGAACATGTTCAACGTCAAGGCCTTCGGCACTCTCGAGTATTGGTTCTCCACGATCAAGGTCTTCGCGATCCTCGCGTTCATCCTTGTTGCCGCGATTCTCGTCTTTGGCACGAAGAACGAAGCCTATGGTGTGCACAACTACACGGCCGAGGGCGGGTTCTTCCCGAACGGGATTAGCGGCATGTGGTTTGCAGTCGTCGTGGCGATCTTTAGCTACTTGTCGATCGAAATGATTGCCGTCGCCGCAGGCGAGGCGAAGGACCCAGGAGCGTCGGTGAAGAAGGCCTTCAAAGTGACGGTCTTCCGGCTTTTCCTGTTCTACATTCTTACGCTCGCCCTGATCTTGGCGATCGCGCCCGTCAGCAAGATCCTGGCCGGTGATAGTCCCTTTGTCACCGTTATGCAGGTTATCGGGATTCCGTTCGCTGACTCCTTGATCAACATTGTGGTGATCATTGCCGCCTTGTCGGCAATGAACTCCCAGCTCTACATCTCCACCCGCATGATGTTCAGCTTGGCAAGGGCCGGCCAGGCGCCGGCCATTCTGGGCAAGCTGCGCAAAAATGGTGCCCCGGTCAACGCGCTGTTGCTCTGCACCGGGGGTATTGCAGTGGCAACGTGCGTCTACGTATTGAATCCGGTGGATGGCTTCACATTCATGATGGCACTGTCCATGTTCGGCGCAATGGCCACGTGGTTCATGATCTTTGTAACTCATCTGGCATTCCGCCGGGCCACCAAGCGCGACGGGACTGTCCTGTCCTACAAGCTGCGGTTCTACCCGCTGGCATCTGTTATAGGCGCAGTGATGATGGTGGCCCTGCTGATCACCACACTCTTTATTGACGCCTTCTCGATGACACTGATCTTTGGTATCCCATTTGTCCTGCTCGTCATTGCCGTCTACTTCGTGATGAAGAAGCGCCGGAGGAGCATGCCTGTCACCGAAATTGCAAACGTTGCCGAGCCGAGTGAACTCCTGCACTGACCGTACCCCCTCAATGAAGGGGTGCGGCCCGACGCGTCAGCGAAGCGTGAAGATGGTGCGGTGCCAGTCCTTTTCCACTTGCCCGATGAGGTCAAATATGACGTGTTTGACCTGGGTGGAGTCCTCAAAGGAGTAACCTGACACGTCCTTGCCGAAACAGGACTGCTTAAAACCGCGATGGGGCATCTCCTAGACTATCGCTGCGGGGTCCTTGACCCACACGCAGCCAGAGTTGATTTCCCGGGTTGCTCGCAGGGGCCGGTGCAGGTTGCTGGTCCACACCGATGCCTCCAACCCGTAAACGGTGTTGACAAGGCCCAGGTGTGATGGAGGGTTTGTTAGACCCGTTCCATCATTTTGATGACGGGTAGATTTGACTAGTAATTAGCTTCCGCTTCCACAGGTGTTATGCCGACATTGTGATTATGCCGATGTTGGTCTGCGAGGCCAGGTTTCATGCGGTGGCCGGGGTAAAAAGATCGGCATAGTCATAGCGCTGCGAGGAAGGCCAGGACGGTGTCTGTGGGCTGATAACGTCCAGTTGCCGGGACTCCGGGAGGGGAGACTTTCGCGATAGCGGCCTCTTTCAGGGTCATGTCGGCGTGGAGGTAGATGTTCGTCGTGGCGATCTGTTCGTGGCCGAGCCAGAGGGCGATGACGGTGACATCGACGCCGGCGTGCAATAGCCGCATGGCCGCGGTGTGCCGCAGTGTGTGCATGGTTATACGTTTGTCGGCCAGCGACGGGCAGGGAATGGTGGCAACGGCGGTGGCGTTGTGGATGCGGTGCTCTATCGCGTCTCGGCTGAGCGGGCGCCCCGTGCTGGTGGTGAATAGCGGGGAATTGGAATCACCGCCATGTTCACTGATCCATCGGTTCAGGACCGAGACGGTCGCCGGTAGCAGCGGGGTGCGGCGTTCTTTGCGGCCTTTGCCCAGGCAGTGGACGTGTGGACCGGTTCCGGTGTGGATGTCGGCGATCGTGAGGCCGATGATCTCGCTGATCCGCAGCCCGGTCTGAATCGCCAGGGTGAACATCGCGTGATCGCGGCGGCCGGTGCGGGTGTCTTGGTTGCAGGCGCCCAGCAGTGCGTCGGCTTCGGCAACTTCCAGCCAGGTGACGATGTTGCGTTGCATTCGTGCGGACGGGATCGCCAGAACTCGTTGGATCACGTCAGCATGCTCGTGGTGGCTCAGCGCGGCGTAGCCGAACAGTGAGTGGATAGCGGCTAGGCGGGCGTTCCGGGTGCGGGCACTGTTGCCGCGGACCGTTTCCAGATGATGGAGGAAGCCGGTGATGGTGTCCGCGTCAAGGTCGCTGATCTCCAAGGCTGAGGGCGTTGTGCTTTTCTGAGCACAGGCGTAGCCGAGAAGCAGCGTGAACGTGTCCCGGTAGGAAGCGATCGTGTTGGCGCTGGCCCGACGCTGGGTGAGGAGCCGGTCGGTGAAGAACGCTTGCAGCAGCGGGGCAAGACTGCTCATGAGTCCACCTGCTCCCGGGTGGTCGCAGTATCGAGCCGGGCTGCGGCGTAGGCGAGCAATTCCGGCACCGCACTCAAGTACCAGTAGGTATTTGCGGGGTCGGAATGGCCCAGATAGATCGATAGGGCCGGCATCTTCGCGGCAACATCAGCGCCGTCGCGGTACCAGCCAAGCAGCGTGTTGACCGCGAAGGTGTGCCGGAGGTCGTGCATCCGTGGCTGCTGCAACGCGGTGCGTAGTCCCGCGGCGGTGGAAGCTTGCACCCAGGCATCGCGAACCGTCATGTATTTCAACCTGTCCCCGTCCGGGTCGGTGAAGAATGCCGACCTCCGGTCGTGGTGCTGGTCGTTACGCCAGTGCGCATAGCGTTCGAGGGCGGCGGTAGCGGTCGAATGGAGCGGGACCAGGCGTGGGTCATGCCCCTTACCCCGGCTGATGAGCAGCACTCCGGCCTGCAAATCTGCCATGTCCCGGTCCAGCGCGAGGGCTTCCCCGATGCATAACCCGGTGGCGGCCAGTAGGGCGAACAGCACCGGGTAAGTTTGGGCCCGATTCCCGCCCGCCAGAGTGGCAGCGGCACGGATCACCGCCGTGATTTCATCGGAACTACAAATATACGGAGCTTGACGATGCACGGGGCCGGCAAAGATCCCGCGGGGAGGGACCTCGTGGACCGGGTCAAGGGCGTGCATGTATGTGGCGAAGCGCCGGAGTGTGGTCATCCGGGTCGCTGCTCGGGTCGCTGGCGCAGTTGACACCCCCGCGGGCAGCAGGCTGCTCCACGTGATTGCCTCTGCCACGGTCATGGCCTCGATGCCCGCGGCCGTGAGGTGGCTGGCGAATTGGTGCAGCAGGTGTTCAGGCCAGGCAAGGCTCGCGCCGAGTTGGCGGCGCAGGCGCAGATAGTCAGCGACGTTCTCCTCCCAGGTCATGACAGTTCACCTCCGTCCGGCCAGGGTTGGGCGAGTTCTCGCAACCTCGCCACATCCACACGGGCGTAATTTGCCGTTGTCGCAGGATCGGCATGGCGCAGCACTTGACCAATCGCGGCCAACGGCACTTCGGCGGCGACCATTGCCTCGGCCAGTCCGTGGCGCAGCTGTTGGGGTCCGAATCGATCCAATTTCGCGCGGTGCACGCGCGGGTCACGATCAGCCAAACCCCTGGAGATGATAGCCGCCGTCGCGGAGCCCTGATCGTGCAAAACACTTCGCACAGGCTAGCATCGGCCGGGCGGGCGTGCATCAGGTAATCGACCACCGCCGCACCCACCTCCGTCGGCAACGGAAGGCATTTGTGTTTCGTGCCCTTGCCGCGAATGAGGACCTCGCCGTGGCTCCAGTCGATATCCTCCAAGCGCATCCCGGCGACTTCTCCCGCTCGCAAACCGAGCCGTGTCAGCAGCAGGACTACTGCATACTCGCGGCGCCCTGCCACCGAATGTCGCTCACAGGACTGCAGCAGTGTTTCGATCTGGGCTGGGCTGGCACCGATAGGAAGCAGCGAGGGCAGTGGTTCTCGTATCACCAGTGTTGCGCCGGTCAGGTCATGATCGAGCGCTCCGGTGACGTAGCAGAACCGGAAGAATGCCCGCAGCGCATAGCCCAACTTCTTCACCGACGCCGGAGCTCGCCCCACGCCCTCCTCCAGCAACGCCCGGGTGACATCTGAACCACTCAAGCCGGCAATCCCACCGTCAGGGCAATATGTATTCAAAAAACGGCGCACCCGAACCGTGTAATCCAACGCGGTCGGAACCCCGATGAGCCGCTCACTCAAAAGGTACTGCTCAAACAGGACCAGCACAGTCGGGTCCTGCGAGGGCGGAGGCGGAACAGCGGCTTCCACGGTGATCGCTCCCGACGCTGCCAACCAGCCCAGCAACGTCCGAAGGGCGCGGCGGGTGAACAAAACGGTGTGGGTCGCTTTGCGTTCCGTCAGGAAATCGTCGATTTGGACCGCTGTCAGATCGGCGAGGCGTATTTGTTCGGCTTCAAGCCAACGGCTCAGGTGAGCCACCAGATGCAACTGGTCGTGGTGCCTCATGTCAAGATGCTCGCGAAATGATTCCTGCGTGCCTCATCTATTGTGCTCGCGAAAGTCTCAGGCTGCGTGGGGTGATTGGGAGTAGGTCTTGGCGGCGGCCAGCCGGATGAGTCGTTGCTGGATCTCGTTGATCCTGTTCGTCAGGCCGGCGAGATCCAGACTGGCGTAGAGCTCATCCATGTGGTGGCGTTGGGGTTCGAGCATGATCCCGGTGTCCTTGATTCGCTTGGCCGGGGTGCGTGGATCGTCGTAGCTGCGCACTGACTTCCCTCGCCGGCTCAGCTGGTACCCGGTGACTTTCTTTGTGGACTGGAACAGGTTCTTGCGCAGGTTCACCAGCAGCCAGAGCTCGTTGAGAAGGACCAGTTCAGTGTCGGTGTCGTAGCGGTAATTGAACGCTGAACGGCGCACGACGGCACCGTTTTTCTGTTCCACGAACGGGTTGTTGTTCGAGTGGTGCGGCCGGGACCTGGTCATGCGAATGTTATGGGCATCGCACCACTTCGTGACGGGATCGTTGAGGAATTCAGAGCCATTGTCGGTATGTGCATGGTCGATGGAGTACGGGAATTCTTTCTGGATTTCATCCATGTCCCCAACCACCCATCGTGAGGCTTTGTTCTTGATGGCCCGGTTGATCGTCCACCCGGTGAAGACACCCGTGACAGTGAGTGTGAACGCGTACTGGCCCTTGGCGTTATTGCCGCAATGTGCCACGGTATCGATCGCGACCAGGCCCGGCTGCCAGTCAATGTCCGGGATGCGGGACATGATCGGGATCGCTTCGGTGTACTGGTTCCGCCGCGACCGGGTCGTTGACTTCCCGTCCGGATACATGGATTGTTTGAACGGTGCCAGCAGCCGGTCGATCGTGGCCGCACTCGTCGCCAGCAACTGGGCATGCACGGCCGGGCTGTAGCGGGCACGGGCTCTGCCAAAGGAGCCCGTGAGGATGTGGGCTTCCATGTTGGCCAGCGTGGTCTCCATGACCGCTGCCAAGTACTTCCCGCACGGCTGCCCCGCCACGACCCAGACCTGCTGGAGCACCCTCACCGTGTCATAGCCGTACGTCGGCGGTCTCGGCTTGCGTGCCACCGCACCGGCCGGCCGGCCCCTCTTGAAGGCCCGGCCGAGTTGGCGGCGGGCATTCGCCCTGGACCAGCCAACCTCGACCACCAGCCGGTCCAGGATCTCGCCCTTGGCCTTCTTCGACGCCGACACATACGCGCCAGCATCCTTCTTCGTTGTTTCCCTGCGCGCAGACAACGACAACCCATACATCCCTCCAGCACAGCAAAGCACCCGAACCTGCGCCAGAGATTTCGCGAGCATTTCCCAAATGAGGCACGCACCCCATTTCGCGAGCACTTTAGATGAGTCTCGTCGGACTCTGGTGACGCGCGAGCGAGTTATGGTATCGTGGCGGAAATGGTGCTGGAGATTCGGTCGCGTTCGTCGGATTCGCCTTGGGTTTCTTCGGTCTGGACCTGCCGCAGCGCAGCGACTACCGAGATGACGGCGGTCGCGACGGAGACATGGGGTTTGGTGTTCTGGGAGCAGCAGGGCCGCGCGTATGCGGCTGCCACTGGGCCCGAGACCCAAACGACCACCGCACCGGTTCCCGAGGACGCGGTCTTCCGAGGCATCCAATTCGCTGTCGGCACGTCCCTCAGGATGACACCCACTTCGATGCTGGTGAACTCAGGAATCGATCTCCCCGAAACGACACGACGACGGTTCTGGCTCGATGGGCACCGCTGGGAGACGCCGGGATCCGACGATGCGGAAGCATTGGTTGATCGTCTGGTCCGTTACGGTGTGGTGGTGCGCGACCCAACGGTCACTGCCGTGTTGAGCGGTCGCCCCGTGTCGACGACGGACCGGACCATCGAACGACGGTTCCGAGCCGCAACAGGGCTGAGCCGCGGCGCCGTGGGACAAATCGAACGCGCTCGCACAGCGGCCGAACAACTCGCGTCCGGTGCCACGGTCGCCGATGTCGTCTCAGTCCTCGGGTTCTTCGACGAACCGCACCTCGCGCGAGCACTCCGCCGCTACGTTGGACGCACTGCCGGGCAGCTTCGTGGGGGCATGAGCGGCCTGCTCGCCCTCAGCATCTCAGTGCACGACGTCGTAGACGACCTTCACGACCCCGTTGGAGTAGGTATCGTACTCCCGCAGAACTAGCTTCTGCTGATCCCGATCCGAACCACTGAACAGACTCTTCCCCGCGCCCAGAATCACGGGGAACACCAGGAGGTTATACCGGTCGATGAAGCCGGCATCCGAGAGCGTCCGCACCAGTTCCGCGCTTCCATGGATGAAGATGGCACCGCCCTCGGTCTCCTTCAACGCCGCGATGTCGTCGACGGTACGCAGGATCTCGATCGGCCCCCAGCCGTCAACGAGATCGTCCTTGGTGAGGGTGGTCGATACGACATACTTCGGCAGGTCATGGTAGGCAGCGTGGTCCTCGGACCCGGGCCAAAACGGGGCGAACGCGTCATAACTACGCCGCCCGAACATGACCGCTGTCGTTTCCTCCAGTTCCTCGTCCTTCAGCGAGTACGCCTCCGCGACGAACTCCGTGTTCATCACCCACCCGCCGCTACGGTGCCCCTCAATCTTGCCACCCGGAGAATCCACCACACCATCCACCGACATGAACCCCGTCCACACCAATTCCCGCGTCATAACGATCTATCCCCTTCACCATCGACCATTCGTCGATTCCGATATCTGCCCGGATCGATTCCTCGGCAGTACGTCCACCATACAAACGGAACACTGGCGCTGTCTTGGACGAAAACGACACTCAGCCCGAGGCTCGGTTGGAGACGAGGGACCCCAAATCCGTAGCTTCTAGTGCTCCAACTCATCTGCGGGGAAAGTTCGGAAATTTCACGCACGGCCCTGGGAGAATGATCAGTGCAGCGTCAGCCAAAGAAGGGGACCAACATGGCCAGCGGTTTCAAAATCAATAAGACTGGCCGGGGGCGAAAACCCAGTCGAGCAGGAGAATCGATGGACCGATGAGGTGGAGAAGCTCATTTGCCTACTCCAAGGTGCGACCTTGGGGAAGTTCAACGCTACGAAGGAGCAGATTGTAGACAAGCCAGGTGACGGTCATATACGCAACTTCACACGTTCGCAGCACGGCAAAGCAGTGCGAGTCATCGCCCTTGAACCGGAACAAGATCACTGCACCGATGACCAGGGTCACGGCAGCGAAGACGTTCGAGTCGATCGTGAACATGCTGAGGAAGTTGACTGAGGTGTACTACTGATATGAGACGTTCCTGAAAGAATTGTTCCCATGTCTTCTCGACCAACCTACTCTGATGAGTTCAAGGCCGACGCTGTTGCGTTAGCTGATTCCTCGGGCCGCCCATTAGCTCTTGTGGCTGCCGAGCTCGGCAGCTCCCTGACAGCACTCAAACACTGGGTCAAGCTCTCCCACGAGGACAAAGGAGGTGCCGGCCAGAAACCGGAGGGCCCGGAGGATGCCGCGAAGTACAAGTCCATGAAGGCCCGGCTGCGTGAAGTGGAACGGGAGAAAGAATTGCTAAAAAAGTTTCAGCGTTCTTCGCCAAAGAACAACGGTAGATGGCATCTACCGCTTCGTTCAGCAGCAGGAGAACGCCGGAGAAAAGACCGCGTGGATGTGCCGGCAACTCTGTGTGCCACGGTCCTCGTACTACCGCTGGCGTGAAGCCATAGAAACGCCCACAACTACCCGTCATCGGGAGCTGACGGGTCAGGTGAAGACCGTCTTTGAATCTTCTGACGGGATCTTTGGCCACCGCATGGTGCATGCGAAACTCTCCACGGCCGGCGTTGAAGTGTCTCTGGGAACGGATGGGTAGCCAGGCGGATGCGTACTTTCAAACGCACCTCCACCCCCTCAGATCCGCAGAAGGTATTCAAGGATCTGATCGGCCGTCACTTCACCGCTGCCGCACCTGGTACCCGCCTGGTGGGCGATAATACGTATCTACGTACCAGTGAGGGCTGGCTGTACCTGGCCACCGTCATTGACTTGTGTACCCGCATGACCGTTGGCTGGGCCATGGCCGACCATATGCACGCATCGTTGTGAGTCAGCGCGCTGACCATGGCCAGAGACAGCGGGCACCTGCGGGCCGGAGCAATTTTGCACAGCGATCACGGAACGCAATATACCTCCCGTAAATTCGGGACCTGGTGCACCGGGAATAGCGTCCACCAGTCCATGGGAGAAACCGGTTAATGTTGGGATAATACCGTAGCCGAGTCAGTCTTCTCGTCCCTGATAAACGAGTTCTACCACCACTACAGCTTCGACACCCGCCAAGGCGCCAGGCTCTACATCGAAGTCTTCTACAACCGGTGGAGACCTCACACCCCAAACATCGGACTACCGCCGGTAACAGCGAAGGCCAACTTCACCACCGAAAACCAGCAACTACCCGCTGCTGCCTAACCAAAAAACCAACCAACGGTCCAGTATCCTTGACACACCTCAGAGAGCGCGGGCTGGGGTTTGCTGGTGTTGTGCGTCGAGGGGCCGCACCTGTGGGCTGCCTGGCCATGGCCATGCGACTGGGGTCTGATGAGCGTCAGATCGTGCGTGTATTCTCTTTTCTGAGAAGTGACCAACCGCCTTGTGAACTGCACCCCGAAAGTTGGACTCGGTAAATAGGAGTCTACGGGGTCTGAGGATGATCCATACGGGAATTCACGCTAAGGGGATCAATCGTGCGGAGTGTAGCGTTTAGCCCCCGCGTCACCAGGCTTTTACTCGGGCAGGGTATACGGGAATCTGACGCCTGCGGAACCGCGCTGTTTGGAAAGTTTCCGAAGTTGGATGCCCACGCTCAGATGAAGGACCGGCTTGCGGGCCACTCCGAAATGCCTATCCGGACGGACCCCTTGCGGGTGCTTGCGAGGATAGGACGGCGGGCGATCGCTGCCTGTTGCCCAGCTCGGAGCAACCGGTCACCCTTGCGTAAGCGCCGCCATTACCCGCGTTTGCGCATTGTCTCGATCCACACCCGCATCTACCAGCGCACGATCTAGGCGGTCGCTATGGACACTCAGCACCCCGAACAATAGGTGCTTGATCCCGACGTGATCGGAATGAAGCTCCCGCGCGGTGCGCTGCGCCGCCTTGAGGGCCTCCAGAGACTTGCGGGTGAACGGCAACGATTCTGAGGTGTCTTGCGGACCAGGGGAGGCGAAACTCATTATCGCATCACGCACTTCATCCGGCCAGACGCCCAGCGCCGTCTGC
Organism: Arthrobacter sp. HLT1-20; assembly: GCF_054510895.1. Classification (NCBI taxonomy): domain Bacteria; kingdom Bacillati; phylum Actinomycetota; class Actinomycetes; order Micrococcales; family Micrococcaceae; genus Arthrobacter; species Arthrobacter sp. HLT1-20. Next base: position 22,158 of record NZ_JBTNDR010000049.1, read on the forward strand.
ACCGCGTCCGGATATGCGTGCAAAAGCCCCAATAGTAGATGCTCGGGACCGATGTACGAGTCATGCATCATTGCCCTTGACTCTTCCTGAGCCAGGACCACCGCCCGCCGGGCACCGTCGGTGTAGTTCCCAAACATCCTCGAACCGCTCATGCCCCAAAGCGTAGTCTTCACGGCGCGCCGGCACCACGGGCGCGCCTCCCCGGAGGAGGATGTCCTGACGCGGCCGCTAGTCGAGCTGCGGCCGTGCCAGGCGTTCCCGCTGACGGTTCCCCTGCGGGAAACTCGGCCACTCGTTCTGGTGACGAATGGCTGCTTCGGCTACGGTGACTACTATGTGGCCATCGACCTTGTACCCGGCCGATGCGGGAACCGACCTGAAAGTTCGAGTCATGAAGACAGCCTTGTCACGCTCCAGAGTACTTGCGCTGACAGGCCTGCTGATCGCATTGGCAGGCTGCACCATCCCGCAATCGACCCCGACCACGCCCGCATCGACCAGCCAGCCCTCGTCGTCGGCCGACACAGTAGCTGCCCTCCCAGAAGAGAGTGCAACGGTTGGCTGCAAGTTGTCACGTCCAGTTGAAGAAGCCCTCCCAGTCCAAGCAGATGACCTGGCCCTTGGGCCACTGGTGTATCCAGGATTGCTCAATGGGTGCCCTCAAGCACTAACGGCCCCGGTGGACGGAATTACTTTTGCCAAGATCGGGACCCACGTCTCACCGGACGTAACGGTCACGGTATCCATCGCCCCGGAAGCAATAAGCTGGGCTAGCATCGTCACGGAATCCGGGCCACCGGCCGGCTACTTATCTGTGACATACACGAGCTGTCCCGCTTCCCAGCATGAAGCTGGCTCCTGGTGGGTCGGCGGATTCGCCCTCAGAAACCAAACGTCTGCATGCATTCCGCTCAACGTGCAAGTACAAGGTGAGGCCTCTGCGAGGCAGACCGTCATTTCCTTTGGAGACAAAACCTGCACCTGACAGTCCCCGTCAATGGCTGTCTCGCAACCCG
>NZ_JBTNDR010000005.1:0-173935 GCF_054510895.1 Arthrobacter sp. HLT1-20
GGGACGCGGCGTGAAGAGACGGGGGAGGGGGTGTGTTTTTTGCCCTCCGGCAACCCCACCACACACCACAAAAAGCCCCCTTCTCTTTAAGCCGGGTCTACCAGATGGACACGCGGTCTCCGGGCTCGCGCCACATCTTGTCCTCGGGGCTGGTGCCGAAGGCCTCGTGGAACGCGTCAAGATTGCTGACCACTGCGTTGCAGCGCAGCTCGGCGGGTGAGTGCGGGTCAACGCTCAGGCGCCGCACGGCCTCCTCATGGCGGATCTTGGTACGCCAGCATTCGGCCCAGGAGAAGAAGAAGCGCTGTGCGCCGCTGAGCCCGTCAATGACGGCGGGCTCGGCGCCATTGAGGTTGATCTGGTAGGCCTTGAAGCCAATGGCCAGGCCGCCCAAGTCGCCAATGTTCTCACCCAGAGTCAGCTCCCCATTGACAAACTCGTCCGGGGCAGCCAGGGGGGAGAGCGCGTTGTACTGGTCCACAAGCTTGGCCGTGAGGGCCTGGAAGGCTGCCCTGTCATCATCGCTCCACCAGTTTCGCAGGGCACCGGTGCCGTCAAACTGCGAACCCTGGTCGTCAAAGCCGTGGCCAATCTCGTGGCCGATGACGGCACCGATGCCGCCGTAGTTGGCGGCGTCGTCGGCCTGCGCGTCAAAGAACGGCGGCTGCAGGATGGCCGCCGGGAACACCACCTCGTTCATGGTGGGGTTGTAGTAGGCGTTGACCGTTTGGGGCGTCATGAACCATTCGTCGCGGTCAATGGGCGCCCCGATCTTGTTGAGCTGGCGGGCCAGCTCAAAGGCGTTGCTGCGCTCGATGTTGCCCAGCAGGTCCCCGGCCACAATCTTCAAATCGCTGTAGTCGCGCCACTTGGCCGGGTAGCCGATCTTGGGTGTGAAGGCGGCCAGCTTCTCTAGGGCCTTCTCCTTGGTTTCCTGGCTCATCCAGGCCAGCTCGGTGATGCTGATCCGGTACGCCTCGATCAAGTTCGCCACCAGGGCTTCCATGTGCGCCTTGTGTGATTCCGGGAAGTGCTCGGCCACATACAGCTGCCCCACGGCCTCGCCCAGCACGCCTTCCACCAGCCCAACGCCGCGCTTCCAGCGTTCCCGAATGGCGGGGGTGCCGCTGAGTGTGGTGCCGTAGAAGGCAAAGTTGGTGTCCACAAAGTCCTTGGACAGGTACGGTGCCAGCGTGGAAATGGTGCGCATCGCCAACCATGCCTGCCAGTCGGCGCAGCGGTCCTGAACCAAAAGTGCCTGCTGTCCGGAGAAGAAGTCGGGTGTTGCCACCACCACCTCCGCGCCTTGTTCGGCGCTGACGCCCAAGGAGTCAAGCCACAGTTCCAGTTCGGGCAGCAGCGCCAGCGCCTCGGCCCGCCCCATCAGATTGTAAGTTTTCTGCGGATCGCGCAGGGTCACCTTGTCCCAGTGTGTGGCGGCAATCTCGGTTTCCAGGGCCATGATGCGCGGTGCCTTCGCCGCAGCATCGGCAACTTCTGCCAGTTCCAGCATTTTTTGCACGTGGGCCACATAGGCTTCGCGAATGGGGGCGAATTTCTCCTCACGGTAGTACGACTCGTCGGGCAGTCCCAGCCCCGCCTGGAAAAGGTGCAGCAGCGCGCGGTCCGGATTTCCGGCGTCGTTGTTCACATAAGCGCCAAAAAGTGTGCTGCCACCGCTCCTGTCCAGCTCGCCCATGAGACTCACGACGGCGGCAATGGACTCTGCGTTCTCGATCGCCGCCAGCAGGGGTGCCAGGGGGGCGGCCCCGGCGGCCTCGATGGTGTCCTCATCCATGAAGTCGGCATACAGGTCGCCAATTTTGGCCGCCAACTCCGCGTCGCTGGCCTCGGGATTGCCCGCCTGCGCCCCGGCATGTTCAATGATGGCCTTCACGGCGGCCTCCGAGGTGTCCCGCAGTGTGATGAAGGAGCCCGTCAGTGCACGGTCCGCCGGAATGACTTCCGCCTCAAGCCACGCGCCGTTGACGTGGGTGAACAGGTCATCCTGGGGGCGGACATTCGGGTCAATGTTGCTCAGATTGATTCCGGAGTGGCTCAAGTGAATCGATTCCCCTTCGTGGGTTGGCTGCTGTGGAGCATTTGCACGCGTCCACAATAGTGAGTTGGTTCACCATCATCCTACGTGCCGTGTTAGGGTAAAAAAGTGCGCACTGGAATGCTTCTTCTTAGCTGCCGCGGCGAGGCCTTGAACCCGTTGATTTGATCAACGTGGATGTGGCCACCCTCGCTGCGGTGTTTGTGTTGCCCGGCCGGCCTCCCCTTCGTTGAACAATATTAAGGTCACCTCCAATGCGAAATGCACAAAAGCCCTCGGGAATGCCCGTCCACCGCTACATTCCGTTCCAGGACCAAATCTCCGTGAATCTGCCGGACCGCACCTGGCCGGACAAGGTCATCACCAAGGCTCCGCGCTGGTGTGCTGTGGATTTGCGTGACGGCAACCAGGCCCTGATTGACCCCATGAGCCCGGGCCGGAAGCTGAAAATGTTCCTGCTGCTGGTCAAAATGGGCTACAAGGAAATCGAAGTTGGCTTCCCCTCCGCCTCGCAGACGGACTTTGACTTTGTGCGCCAGCTCATTGAGGGCGGGCACATCCCGGACGACGTCACGATCCAGGTCCTGACCCAGGCGCGCGAGCACCTGATCGAGCGCACCTACGAATCGCTGGTGGGCGCCAAGTCCGCCATTGTCCACCTCTACAACTCCACCTCAGTGCTGCAGCGCCGCGTAGTCTTCAAGCAGGACGAGGACGGCATTTTGGACATCGCCCTGCAGGGTGCGCGCCTATGCAAGAAGTATGAAGAAACCCTGAGCGACACCGTCATTACCTACGAGTACTCACCGGAGTCCTTCACTGGCACCGAGCCGGAATACGCCCTGCGCGTCTGCAACGCCATTGCCGACATCTTCGAGGCCTCTGCCGACAACCAGGTCATCATCAACCTGCCGGCCACGGTTGAAATGGCAACCCCTAACGTCTACGCCGATTCCATCGAATGGATGAGCCGGAACCTGCACCCGCGCGAGGGCATCATCTTGTCCCTGCACCCCCACAACGACCGCGGCACGGGTGTTGCCGCGGCGGAACTGGGCTACCTGGCCGGGGCCGACCGCATTGAGGGTTGCCTGTTCGGCAACGGCGAACGCACAGGCAATGTTGACCTGGTGACACTGGGCCTGAACATGTTCACCCAGGGCATTGACCCCATGATCGACTTCTCCGATATTGACGAGATCCGCCGCACGGTGGAGTACTGCAATCAGCTGCCCGTGGCGGAACGCTCACCCTACGGTGGCGACCTGGTGTTCACAGCCTTCTCCGGCTCCCACCAGGATGCCATCAAGAAGGGCTTGGAAGCCCTGGAAGCAGAAGCGAACGCCGCCGGTGTTCCCGTCAGCGACCAGGTCTGGGCCGTTCCGTATTTGCCGGTTGACCCCAAGGATCTGGGCCGCAGCTACGAGGCAGTCATCCGTGTCAACTCCCAGTCCGGCAAGGGCGGCGTGGCCTATCTGCTCAAGAACGAGCACAACCTGGACCTGCCGCGCCGCGCACAGATCGAATTTTCCGGCGTCATCCAAAAGCGCACGGACACCGTGGGCGGGGAAGTCAGCGCCGGGCTGTTGTGGAGCATTTTCAAGGATGAGTACCTGCCGGCAGAGGGCAGTAACGAGCAGTGGGGCCGCTACCGGATCGGTTCCTTCGCCACCTCAACCGACGACGACGGCGAGATGATGCTGACCGCCAAGCTGGATATTGACGGTGCAACACATACGCGCACCGGCACCGGAAATGGTCCCATTGCCGCGCTGCTGGCCATTCTGGCAGAGGACGGCATGGATGTGCGGGTGCTGGACTACACCGAGCATGCACTCTCCGAAGGTGGCGACGCCCGCGCTGCCGCGTTCGTGGAATGCACTGTTGGCGAGCGGGTCCTGTGGGGTGTGGGCATCGACGCCAACACCTCCACCGCCTCCCTGAAGGCAGTCATCTCAGCAGTGAACCGGGCCATCCGGGACGCCCAGGCCTGAGCAAACGCGCCCCGGCCAGGACCCTCACACAAGGGTTCTGGCCGGGGTGTTTTGTGTCCACGGTGCGCCCACGCCCGCCAACGCTGGCAATGGTGGGAGAATGGAATGGTGTCCTATCAATCATTTGCCGCCCGCACCTACAGGGATGACGCCGTAGTTCTGCGCACCCACAAATTGGGTGAAGCGGACAGGATCATCACGCTGCTGACCCACCACCATGGCCAGTTGCGGGCCGTGGCCAAGGGTGTGCGGCGGACCAGCAGCAAGTTCGGCGCTCGGCTGGAACCGTTCATGGTGGCGGATCTGCAACTGGTCAAGGGCCGGTCCCTGGACATTGTGACCCAGGCGGTTGCCAAGGCGAGCTACGGGGATGCCATCGCCGCCAATTACGACAGATATGTGGTGGCCGCGGCCATGACGGAAACGGCCGAACGCCTCACGGATGTGGACGGCGAAACCTCCACGGCGCACTATCTGCTCCTGGTCGGCGCCCTGTCGTCACTGAGCCGGGGCGCCCATGCAGCACAATTGATCCTGGATTCGTACTTATTGCGGGCAGTTTCCATTGCCGGCTGGGCCCCCAGCTTTACCGATTGCGCCCGCTGCGGGGAACCCGGCCCGCATGGCGCGTTCAACGCAGCACTGGGTGGTGCCGTGTGCCACGACTGCCGGCCTCCGGGTTCACCGGCTCCGGCACCGGAAACCATGACTCTTTTGGGTCAGCTCCTGAGTGGGGATTGGCCCGGGGCTGATGCCTCAGTAAACATTCATCGCCGTGAAGCAGCCGGGCTGGTGGCCGGCTATGTGCAATGGCATTTGGAACGCACAGTGCGTTCCCTGAAACTTGTGGAGCGTGTATAAAAATATGGCAATGCAGCGCAGCGAACTGTTCAGCAGCGGACTCAAGAGTGGCGGCGGCAAGAGCGGCCGCAGCACGGCCAAGCCCCCCGTGGTGGCGCCATGGCCCCATGCTGGCGGGGCGGCCATGCCGGCCATCCCCAGGGAGTTAGTGCCGGAGCACGTGGCCATTGTCATGGATGGCAACGGCCGCTGGGCCAATGAGCGCGGCCTGCCCCGGATCGAGGGGCACAAGGCGGGCGAACCGGCGCTGCTGGACGTCATGGCCGGTGCCATTGACATGGGCATCAAGTATGTCAGCGTCTATGCGTTTTCCACCGAAAATTGGAAGCGTTCGCCGGAGGAAATCCGCTTCCTCATGGGTTTTAACAAGGATGTGCTACGTCGTCAGCGCGACCAGCTCGATGCCTGGGGCGTGCGCATTCGCTGGGCAGGGCGGCGGCCCAAGCTGTGGGGATCGGTGATCCGCGAGCTCGAGGAAGCCCAGGAACACACCAAGGACAACGACGTCATCACCTTGACGATGTGTGTTAATTACGGTGGCCGGGCCGAAATTGCCGACGCCGTCTCCGCCCTGGCCGCGGATGTTGCGGCAGGCAAACTTAGCCCGAAGGCCGTCAATGAGAAGACAGTGCAGAAGTACATGTACCTGCCCGACGTTCCCGACGTCGACCTGTTCCTGCGTTCCAGCGGCGAACAGCGCCTGTCCAACTTCCTGCTGTGGCAGTCCGCCTATGCTGAGTTTGTCTTCATGAACACCATGTGGCCGGATGTGGACAGGACCACCCTGTGGGCTGCCGTGGATGAGTATGCGCGCAGGGACAGGCGCTACGGCGGCGCCGTCGACGCCGCGGCGAAGGCCTAGCTACCGGCCCACATAACCCCGGAGCCAGCGTGCCATGCGGGCGTAGCCGTCATCGCGCACGGGCTGGGGGGAGAGGAGCACCTCGTGGAGTGCTCCCTCCAACCGTTCCAGCGTGACGCTGTTGCCCAGGGATAACGTCCGCAAGGCCAGCGAACGCACGTCCAGGACAACATCGGCGCGGAGCATGGCGTCGCTCCAAATGGGCCCTAGCATGCTCTTCGTGGACAGCAGGACAAGAACCGGCATGGGCAGATTTAGGCCCGAGGCCACTTCCTGCTGTGCAGCCAGGATGGCCTTCATCCAGCCAGCCCGGACCGGGAAGGCGTGCGGAGGGCGGAGCTTCTTGTCCACAGGCCATTCGCCGTAGGCCTCGTCGCTGATGCCGCGCCAGTAAAACGATCGCTCGGGCACCCGCATGCGCATGAGTGGGCGGAGGTCCGCCAGCTGCACCAGCGGAGTGGCTGCGCGCCTGATCGCAGCACCGCCCTGGATTTCCAGCCAGGGACTGTTGAGAATCAAGTGGCTCACCAAACCCGGGTGGTGATGCGCCCACAAGGTGGCAATGAGTCCTCCCGTGGAGTGGCCCATCAACAGGATCGGGGCGTTGCCTTCTGCTGTGCCAGCAGCGCCTGAATTGCCGGGATGCTCCTGGGAGATGACGGCGTGCGCGGCGAGGATTTCGGCGTCGTAGTCGGCAAGATCGGCAACATAGCCGCCCATCTCGTGGGAGGTCAGGCTGCGCCCATGGTTGTGCAGATCCAGGGCATAGAAGGAATAGCCGAGGCCGGTGAAGAATTCGGCCAGTCCGGTGTTGTAAAAGTAGTCGCTCCAGCCGTGAATGAACAGCACGGCAGGCTTACTGCTCGACGCCGGGTCCCCACCGTGCGCCGCGTCCGCTCCTTGCGCTCCGGCCTGCCGGTGCCGCACCAGAGTTGCCCGGTAGGAAACTGGTGAAGGTTCCTGGCCAGCACCCTCGGCGGTGCTGGCACCAGCACCAGCACCAGCACCAGCGCCGGGCGGGGCCGGAACGGGGACGTCATCGCCGTCCTTGGCGGGCGCGGTCCGGGCCGGCACCTGCAGGCTCAGGGCTTGGTAGTCGGGCCCCAGAATGTCTTCGTGCCACTGCGGGCCGGCAGCCCTCACTCGTCGCCGTCGCTTGCTGCGGCGCGGCCAGCAATTCGGCCGGAGAACAGACAGCCGCCCAGGAAAGTGCCCTCCATTGACCGGTAGCCGTGCATGCCACCGCCGCCAAACCCCGCCGCCTCGCCTGCTGCATACAGTCCGGGGATGGCGTTGCCGGCCCCGTCAAGGACACGCGCTGACAGATCCGTGGTCAGCCCGCCCAGGCTCTTGCGGGTCAGAGTGGTCAGGCGCACGGCAATGAGCGGGCCGTGCTCGGGTGCCAGGATGGGATGGGGTGGCACCACGCGCATGAGCTTGTCAGTGGCGAAGCGCCGGGCTTCCCGGATGGCATTGAGCTGGGTGTCCTTGCCCAAACCGCAGTCCACCTGCCGGTCCCTGGCCAGCAGCGTTTCCTGCAGCTCCTGCGGATCAATGAGGTCTGCACCCACCAGGTCATTCATTTTTCCGGCGAGTTCGGCAGCCGTGGTGGCCTGCAAAAAGTCGATGCCGCGGTCAAGGAAGTTTTGCACGGGCCCCGGGGCGCCGGCGAGGGCGCGCTTGGCCAGCAATTTCACGTCCTTGCCCGTCAGGTCGGGGTTCTGTTCGGAGCCGGACAGGGCAAATTCCTTGCCGATGATGGTCTTGTTCAAGATGAACCAGGAATGGTCGTGCCCCGTGGTTTCCAGATGGCGCAGGGTGCCCAGGGAGTCGAAGCCGGGGAAGAGCGGCACCGGCAGACGCTTGCCGTTCCCGTCCAGCCACAGGGGCGATGGGCCGGACAGGATCCTGATCCCGTGGTTGGGCCACACCGGATCCGTGTTGTGGATGCCCTCGGGGTAGTGCCACATGCGGTCTGTGTTGATCAGGGCACCTCCGGCGCGGGACACCGCCTGTTGGAATTCCCCATCCACCGACGCCGGAACGCCCGTCAGCATGTAGCGCGGCCCGGTGCCGTGGGGCCACTGCTCACGCACCATGGCGTGGTTGCCGCCAATGCCTCCCGTGGTAACGATGACGGCCCCGGCAGTCAGCTCAAAGCCACCAACCATGTCCCGGCTGCTGGCCACGCCCCGGGCGGCCTCGGAGGGCAGCAGCACCTCGCCACGCACCCCGGTGACGGTTCCGGCGTCGAACACCAGCTCGGTGGCCCGGTGCCGGAAGGCGTACCGTACCCGGCCCGCGGCAACACCCTCCTCAAGCTTGGCCAGGAAGGGCGCCACAATCCCGGGCCCGGTGCCCCACACCACGTGGAAGCGGGGAACGGAATTGCCGTGGCCCTGGGCGTCGTAGCCGCCACGCTCGGCCCACTGGACCAGGGGGAAGAATTTGACGCCGAGCGCGTGCAGCCAGGCCCGCTTCTCGCCGGCGGCAAAATTGACGTAGGCCTCAGCCCAGCGGCGCGGCCAGAGATCCTCGGGCCGGTCAAAGGCGGCCGAGCCCAGCCAGTCGCTCATGGCCAACTCGGGGGAGTCCTTCACGCCCAGGTGTCGCTGCTCGGGGGAATCCACCAGAAACAGCCCGCCAAAGGACCAGTGGGCCTGACCGCCCAGTGAGGTCTCGGGTTCCTGGTCCAGGATCAGCACCGTCCGCCCCGCGTTGTACGCTTCGGCGGCGCTGACCAGGCCGGACAGCCCCGCCCCCACCACTACAACATCCGCCTGTTGCCATGCACCGCCACCGTTGGTATCCATGTGGACATGCTAACGCCCTTTGGCGCCCGCCATGCGTCGAAGATTGTGGCTGGACGTTTTGCAGATGCGGCGCGGAACCGGAAAACTAGGGGTATGCGAATTTATCCCACAGTTTTCCGGCTCTGTTTCTCCTGGATGGACGCCGAAAGAGCGCACAAGATCGGTTTCACCATGATCAAGGCGACTCACACGGTGGGAGCCGGCGCCGTCCTGCGCCGCATCTTCACCCCCGCGGCATCCCTGCAGACCCAGGCCCTGGGCATGACCTTCCCCACACCGTTTGGCCTTGCCGCCGGTTTTGACAAGGAAGGCAAGGGCATCAACGCTCTCGCCAACCTGGGCTTCGGCCACGTTGAAGTGGGCACCATTACGGGCCAGTCGCAGCCCGGCAACCCGCAGCCGCGCCTATTCCGCCTGGTGGCGGACCGCGCTGTCATCAACCGCATGGGTTTCAATAACGACGGCGCAGCGGCCGTTGCGCCGCGCCTCAGGCAGGCGTTGGCGCAGTTGGGCAAGACGTACCCGGCCGTGCGGCCTATCGTTGGTGTGAACATTGGCAAGACCAAGGCCGTGGAGCTTGAGGATGCGCTGGAGGACTACCTCATCAGCGCCCGCACACTGGCCCCCACAGCCGATTACATGGTCGTCAACGTCAGCTCGCCCAACACCCCGGGCCTGCGCCTGCTCCAGGACGTTGCCACCTTGCGCCCCCTGCTGAGCGGTGTGCGCGAAGCGGCCGATCAATCTGCCGGACGGCACGTGCCATTGCTGGTGAAGATCGCCCCGGACCTGGCTGATGAGGACGTTGCCGACGTTGCCGCATTGGCGTTGGAGCTCAAGCTCGACGGCATCATCTGCACCAACACCACCATCAGCCGCGAGGGCCTCTTGAGCCCCGCGGCGATGGTGGCGGAAAAGGGTGCCGGCGGACTCTCCGGTGCGCCCCTCAAATCCCGCTCCCTGGCAGTGCTCCGCCAGCTCAAGGCCGCCGTGGGGGACCACCTCACCTTGATCTCCGTGGGCGGCGTGGAAACCGGGGCCGAAGTTCAGGAACGTCTCGACGCCGGCGCCACCCTGGTGCAGGGCTACACTGCATTCCTTTATGAGGGCCCGTTCTGGGCTGCCCGGATCAACAAGGAACTGGCAGCCCTGCGCACATAGGCGGCAACGAGGCTTTAATGCGCTGTGCCGGCTTGTGGGCGGTTCTTCAACCGCCGACAAGCCGGCACAGCGCATTAATGAGAGGAAAGCTAGACCCGTGTGGGCGGGCTCTGTGTCTTGGCAGGGTCGTTCACGATGCTCGGGGCCAGGGCTGCGTCAATGGCAGTCATGAGCTCGGCCGGAATGACCACCCCGGACGCTGCGACGTTCTCGGCCACCTGCTCCGGACGCGAAGCGCCCACGATAGCTGTTGCCACGTTGGGATTCTGCAGGACCCAGGCAATGGCCAGCTGGGACATCTTCAGGCCCAGTTCCTCGGCAATGGGGCGCAGCTTTTGGACGTTGCTGAGGATGTCATCCTGGAGGAAGGCGCTGATCATGTTCGCCCCGCCCAGCGCGTCTGTAGCGCGGGAACCGGCAGGCAGCGGCGCGCCCGGGAGGTACTTGCCGCTGAGCACGCCCTGGGCCATGGGCGACCACACAATCTGAGACAGGCCCAGCTCCAACGAGGCAGGGACCACCTCGGGCTCAATGACGCGCCACAGGGCGGAGTACTGCGGCTGGTTGGAGACCAGGGAGAATCCAGCCTCGCGGGCAAGCGTTTGGCCGTCGCGGAGCTGCTGGGCGTTCCACTCGGACACGCCGATGTACAGGGCCTTGCCCGCCCGGACCACGTCGGCGAACGCTGCGATGGTTTCCTCCAGAGGCGTTTCGTAGTCGTAGCGGTGGGCCTGGTACAGGTCAACGTAGTCCATGTTCAGGCGGCGCAGGGAGTTGTTGATGCCCTCCATGATGTGCTTGCGCGACAGGCCGGTGTCGTTGGGTCCCTTGGGGCCAACCGGCCAGTAAACCTTGGTGAAAACTTCCAGCGATTCGCGCCGTTCGGTGGCCAATGCTGTTCCCAGCACTGACTCTGCGGCGCCGTTGGCATAGGCGTCAGCCGTGTCAAAGGTGGTGATTCCGGCGTCGAGCGCGGCACGTACGCACGCCGTGGCGACGTCGTTCTCCACCTGAGAGCCGTGGGTGAGCCAGTTGCCGTAGGTGATTTCGGTGATCTTCAGGCCTGAGCGGCCAAGGTAGCGGTATTCCATTGATTCAGCTTAGCCATTTAAAATGCGACGCCGGCCATTTCCGTTAGGAAGTAGCCGGCGCGTAAAGCGGTGGGATGGGCCCACGCTCCCGAGGGTCCCGAGCCGAGGCACGAGGTTTGGGAGGGAGTGGGGTCTAGGAAGGCCATTCCCCACGGCGAACCATGGGCTTGGGCAGGCGCAGGCGGCGGAACTGCATGGAGCGCATGCAGCCGTACCAGATGACGCCGGAATCGACGGAGCCGAACTTCGTGGCGATGAGGCGTTTGAGCTTGCGGCCCATGAACCAGACATCGATCGCCACAAAGGCGACCATGACCCAGAACGCGGCGAAGAGGATGATGGAGGCATTGCCGGTGGGCGGCAGTACCAGAGTCAGCAGGACGATGCCCAGGGCCGCGAACATGACGAATTCGCCCAGGCTGAACCTGGCGTCAACATAGTCGCGAGCGTAGCGCTTCTGCGGCCCTTTGTCGCGCAGCGGCAGGAAGCGTTCCTCGCCGGTGTCCAGTGCGCGGCGCATGCGGGCCTGTTCCTCGCGGCGCGCATCGCGGGCTGCCACCTTGGCGGCTGCACGGTCATTGGGAACTAGGGGGCGCTTGCGTGCCGCTTCCTGGTCCTTGCGTGAGGGAGTGGGCACACCTTTGGCAGCTTGGGCATCCCTGGAGGGGGAAAACTGCTCGGAGGAGGCAGCCGTCAGCTGCGGGTCGGGGGCTTGATCTTTCTTACGTCCAAACACCCGTACAGAATACCCTGAAACGGTGCCCTGCCTTGACCGTTGACACATTCTCGGCGGTAGTCTGGCGTTTATGACCCACAACGTTCATAGCGCCCCCGCGCTGCCTGCCCATGTAACCGCCAACCTTCCCCTCAATGAACTGCGCAACAGCGTCGCTACGAGCTTCAACAGCACCGTTGCGGAGCTGAGCAAACTTGTTGCCATCCCCGGAATCGCCTGGGACGCCTTCGACGCCACCCACCTGGACACGAGTGCCCGGGCAGTTGCCGAGTTGATTCGCGGCGCCGGAGTGGAAGACGTGCAGATTCTGCGTGTTCCCAAGGACGACGGCGGCCCTGGCGGTCCCGCCGTCGTGGCCAGGAAAGCCGCGGCTCCCGGCTTCCCCACAGTTGTCCTGTACGCGCACCACGACGTCCAGCCGCCGGGGGACGCGCAGCTGTGGCACAGCGAACCCTTCGTGGCTCAGGAGCGGGAGGGGCGCCTGTACGGGCGCGGCGCCGCTGACGACAAAGCCGGCATCATGGCTCACATTGCCGCGTTCAGCGCTATCAAGGAGGTTCTTGGCGATGACTTTGGCGCTGGCGTGACGTTCTTCATTGAAGGAGAAGAGGAAGCGGGTTCGCCCACGTTCCGGGCATTCTTGGAAAAGTACCGGGCGCTGCTGGCCGGCGACGTCATTGTGGTGGCTGATTCCGCCAACTGGCAGGTGGGCATCCCGGCCCTGACCACCAGTCTGCGCGGCCTGGTGGATGGTGTTGTGGAAGTCAGCGTGACTTCCCATGCGGTGCACTCGGGCATGTTTGGTGGTCCGCTGCTGGATGCGCCCACCTTGTTGGCGCGCCTCATCGCCACCTTCCATGACGAGCGGGGATCGGTGGCCATCAAGGGCCTGCTCGGCAGCGAGGACTCCGATGTGGACTACTCCGAGGAAGACTTCCGGGCGGATGCCGGCGTGCTCGACGGCGTGCAGCTGGCCGGTCGCGGCACCATCGCCTCCCGCTTGTGGACCCAGCCGGCGCTGTCCGTCATTGGCATGGACATGCCAACCGTGGAGATGAGCTCCAACACCTTGCTGCCGACAGCGCGGGCCAAGATCAGCCTGCGTCTTGCTCCCGGGCAGGATCCGGCCGCGGCCATGGCTGCAGTGGAAGAGCACGTGCAGGCCAACGCACCGTTTGGAGCCCAGGTCAGCTTTGTGCCCGGTGAAGCCGGCCAGTCCTTTGCCACGGACACTCAGGCGCCGGCCGCCCAGGTGGCCCTGTGGGCGTTGGGGGAGTCGTGGGGTGTGGCTGCTGTTGAAACGGGAATGGGCGGCTCCATTCCCTTCATCGCGGACCTGAAGGAGATCTACCCGGGCGCGCAAATCCTTGTCACGGGGGTTGAGGATCCAGACTCCAGGGCGCACAGTGCCAACGAATCCCTGCACCTGGGGGACTTTGAGAAGGCCATCGTGGCCCAGGCCTACCTGCTGGGTGCCATCAACAACGGTGCCTTGGCGGAACACAATCCGCGTCCAGGCAGTTGACATAAGTTAGCACCCCCGCCGGTGCTCGACGTAGCATGTACTTGTACCCCCACGTAAGGAAATGCCATGACTGCAAATGTCCACGAAGAAACTTCATCAGCAGATGTTGCCGCCACCGAACTACCCACCCACGGTGTGCTGATCAGCGATGTGGCTGCCGGCAAGGTGCGCAGCCTGCTGGAACAAGAAGGCCGCACCGATTTGCGCCTGCGCGTGGCAGTTCAGCCGGGCGGCTGCTCGGGCTTGATCTACCAGCTCTACTTTGACGAACGCATGCTCGACGGCGACGCGGTCCGCGACTTTGACGGCGTCGAGGTTGTCATCGACAAGATGAGCGTCCCCTACCTGGATGGTGCCAGCATCGACTTTGAAGACACCATTTCAAAGCAGGGTTTCACCATTGACAACCCGAACGCCGGAGGCTCTTGCGCCTGCGGCGATTCGTTCCACTAAGTAAAGTTTTCTACTGGATGTAGAGCTGACCGCAAAGTATTCCTTGCGGACATCCGACGCACGGGCGGGTTAGTACGCATTTTGTGTGCCATAGCGGTAAGCTCTACATCGAGTAGTAAAACCCATTTAGCTCCTCGCGGCTCTCAACCGCCGCGGAGCGCAGTAACAAGAGGAAGGGCCGTCTGTGAGTTCGCAGGACCGAACCGGCAGCCGACGCGCAAAAGTCATCCCCATAGCCGGGATGGCGATTGCCGGAGCGTTAGCTTTGTCTGGATGTACGGCAGAGAGTAAGAACGGCTGGTTGCCAGCCGAGCGTGACACCACCAATCACACGGCTGGAATCATCGATCTATGGGTTAATTCCTGGATCACAGTCTTGATTATCGGCCTGATCACTTGGGCCTTGATCATCTGGTGCATCATCGCGTACCGCCGCCGCAAGGGTGCCACTGGCTTCCCTCGCCAGGTGAGCTACAACCTCCCGTTGGAGGTTTTTTATGTGTTGGTGCCGTTGTTCATGGTTCTGGTGTTCTTCCACTTCACCGATGTGGAGCAGAAGTCCATCAACGCCCGTGTTGACAGCCCGGATGTCACCATTGACGTCCGCGCCAAGCAGTGGTCATTCGACTTCAACTATCTAGAAGGCAACGACGTCAAAGAGGCTGTGTACTCAGCCGGCGTCCAGGCCGAACTGGATGGCAAGCCGATCGATAAGACGAAGCTGCCCACACTGTACTTGCCAGTGAACCGCTCTGTTGAGCTGCAGCTGAACTCCCGTGAAGTGATTCACTCCTTCTGGGTGCCGGCATTCTTGGACAAGAAGGACATGCTGCCCGGTAAGACCAACTACATGACCCTGACGCCGACGGCGCTGGGCACGTACGACGGTAAGTGCGCCGAACTTTGTGGTGAGTACCACTCGGAAATGCTTTTCAACGTCAAGGTTGTCACGCAGGCCGAATTCGATGCGCACTTGGCACAGCTCAAGGCCAAGGGCCAGACCGGCGCCTTGGGTGAAGAGTACGACCGCAATCCCAACGCCGCCAACACCGAGAAGAAGTAGGGGGACGAGGAAAGTGTCTACGCTCGAGTACTCAGCAACCGAAGTGAATTCGGCTGCTCCGCGGGTGGTTCCCGTATCCAAGGGACGCATCGTCGTTAACTGGATCACCTCAACCGACCACAAGACGATCGGGTACATGTACCTGATCGCAGCATTCATCTTCTTCTGTCTTGGTGGCGTCATGGCGCTCATCATTCGGGCGGAGTTGTTTGAGCCTGGCATGCAGATCCTGCAGACCAAGGATCAGTACAACCAGTTGTTCACCATGCACGGCACCATCATGCTGCTCATGTTTGCAACCCCCTTGTTCGCTGGCTTTGCCAACGTCATCATGCCCCTGCAAATTGGTGCACCTGACGTTGCCTTCCCACGCTTGAACGCCTTGGCCTTCTGGTTCTTCCTCTTTGGCAGCACCATCGCCGTATCCGGGTTCATCACTCCCCAGGGTGCAGCAGCGTTTGGCTGGTTTGCCTACGCACCGTTGTCCAACACAACGTTTAGCCCCGGTGTTGGTGGCGACTTGTGGGTCTTCGGCCTGGCCCTGTCAGGCTTCGGTACCATCTTGGGTGCCGTCAACTTCATCACCACCATCATCTGCATGCGTGCCCCCGGCATGACCATGTGGCGCATGCCGATCTTCACCTGGAACACTTTGGTTACGGCCATCTTGGTTCTGATGGCCTTCCCGCCGTTGGCAGCGGCACTGTTCGCCCTGGGCGCTGACCGCCGATTCGGTGCGCACATCTTCGACGCAGAATACGGTGGCGCCATGCTGTGGCAGCACCTGTTCTGGTTCTTCGGACACCCCGAGGTTTACATCATTGCCCTGCCGTTCTTCGGTATTGTCTCGGAGATCTTCCCGGTTTTCAGCCGCAAGCCGATCTTCGGTTACAAGGGTCTGGTGTTCGCCACCATCGCCATCGCCGCCTTGTCAGTGACCGTGTGGGCTCACCACATGTATGTCACCGGCCAGGTTATGCTGCCGTTCTTCTCCTTCATGACGATGCTGATCGCGGTGCCAACGGGTGTGAAGTTCTTCAACTGGATTGGCACCATGTGGCGAGGGTCCTTGACCTTCGAAACACCCATGCTGTGGAGCATCGGCTTCATGATCACCTTCTTGTTCGGTGGTCTGACAGGCATCATCCTGGCGTCGCCGCCGTTGGACTTCCATGTTTCTGACACGTACTTTGTGGTTGCTCACTTCCACTACGTGGTCTTTGGCACAGTGGTGTTTGCCATGTTCGCCGGCTTCTACTTCTGGTGGCCCAAGTTCACCGGACGGATGCTCAACGAGCGTTTGGGCAAGATCCACTTCTGGCTCTTGTTCCTGGGCTTCCACGGCACCTTCCTGATCCAGCACTGGTTGGGTGTCTTGGGTATGCCGCGTCGCTACGCAGACTACATGGTGGAGGATAACTTCACCTGGATGAACCAGTTCTCCACCATTTCCTCGTTTGTCCTTGGCGCATCGATGATCCCGTGGTTCTGGAACGTTTACATCACCTGGCGCAGTGGCAAGAAGGTTGAAGTTGATGACCCCTGGGGCTTTGGTGCCTCCTTGGAGTGGGCAACATCTTGCCCGCCGCCGCGTCACAACTTCACTTCATTGCCGCGTATCCGTTCGGAGCGTCCAGCCCTGGATCTTCACCATCCAGAGCTTGCCCCGCACTACGTACCGGCGGTTGCCGCCTCATCGAAGGGATCAACTCAGTGAAAATCGAAGCATGGTTCTTCCTCCTGATGGGCATCTTCTTCATCCCCGTCGCCACGGTCTACGGATTCATGGTTGATTGGAATGAGCACGTCGGTTACTTGGCCATTTTCCTGGTAGCGGGCTTGTGCCTCATGATTGGCGTGTACCTTTACTACACAGGTAACCGGGTTGGTCCTCGTCCCGAGGACCGACTTGACGCCGAAATTCACGAAGGTTCCGGCGAACAGGGGCACTTCAGCCCCTGGAGCTGGTGGCCTCTGGTTTTGGCGCTGTCCTGCGCAGCAGGCTTCCTGGGCTTGGCAGTAGGCTGGTGGATCTTCATGGTCGGCCTGGGCCTCGCCGCCATTGCACTGGTCGGCTGGGTTTACGAGTACAGCCGCGGCGACCACGCACACTAGCATTGCCCGGCTCCAGTAGCCGGTTGAATTGCAAAAAAGGGATTGTCCTTCACCGTAGGTGGGGGACAATCCCTTTTTGCGTGCCCGGCACAGGCGTGGGCACCACCACAAACGGTCCGACAACCATCCCGTCCCTTCAGACGCTCTCGCAGCAATGGTCAATAAATGACGGACGCTATCGCACCGAAGTGCGATAGCGTCCGCGAGAATCCAGCCATTGCTGCGAGAGCGTCTTTGGGGGAAGGGCTAGGACGGGTCCGTGAGGTCCGTGGCCAGCAGCTCCGCCAGCTCATCCACGGCCGCCCGCACAGAGTCGCTGTCCGCATCGCACGGGCCCACAGCCAACTCAACTTCGGTGCCGTGTTGGAAGTCGGCACTCATGACAGCCAGCAGCGACCGCCCGTCAATGGCGGCCATGCCTTCCTTGGCCAGGGTGATGGGCAGGCCAGTGCGGTTGACTGCCCGGACAAAAACTGCTGCCGGCCGCGCGTGCAGGCCGACGCTGGCAGCCACTTTGATCTTGCGGGTGTACATGAACGAGCTCCTAGAAGGTAGATGTTTCTGTATTGAGAGTAGTCGTGTTTTAGGCTGGTAGTTGTGAGCAAAGGAGTTTCATGAGCTATTTGGTCCCGCCGGCGAAAGACATCCCGGGGGAGTTGGACAGGGAGTCCCCTGTCTCCGTCCATGTCCAACTGCGGGAACTGTTGCGCAACTATGTGCTGTCGTCCAACAAGACCGGCCGGCAACTGCCTTCCGAGCGGGACATGGCGGCCCATTTTGCCGTGGCCCGGATGACCCTGCGGCACGCGGTGGAGGCCCTTGTCGAGGAGGAGCTGCTGGAGCGCGTGGTGGGGGTGGGGACCTTCGTGGCCCGCACCAAGCTTGATGTAACGCTCAAGCTGACCTCCTACTCCGAGGAGATGGCCCGCCGAGGCATGCGGCCCTCGGCCCGGGTGCTCGCGTTCGAACAGATCCGCGCCACAGCGCGCCTGGCGCGTGAGCTGGCGCTGGAGGAGGGTCAGGCAGTCATCAGGCTGCGCAGGCTCCTGCTGGCCGACGACGAGCCCATGAGCGTCGATGAGAACTTCCTCCCCGCCTGGCGTGTGCCGGGCATCCTCGACGCCGGACCGCCGTCGTCCCTCTACAACGTGTTGGGGGAGCGTTACGGCCTGGTGATCGAATGGGGCGAGGACATCATCGAAGCCAATGCCGCGACACCCTCCATAGCCCGGCTGCTCAAAGTGGACATTGGTGCGCCGGTGCTGCGTACCGAACGCCACGCCTTTGTGTCCCGCGCAACCGTGGACTACTCGGTGTCCTTTTACCGGGCGGACCGTTACAAGCTCCGTGTGCCCCTGCAGCGGCCCGGCGTGCGCACCCGGCGCATGTACTAGTGGCGGTCCCCGGGCGCCCATAGAGCGGCACGGGCGGCCCGGGGAGGCACGCCTCCGCGAAGGCGCACCCGCTGGTTAGACAGCAAAAAGCAGTGGCCGGTTCCCTCAGGGGAACCGGCCACTGCTTTTATGTTTCAGAACTGCCTAGTGCTTGATGGCCTTGTCATCATCACTGGCTTCGATGGCCTCGTGATGGTGTCCGGCTTCCAGCTCCGACGGTGTTGCCGGGGCAACACGGTCCTCGAAGAAGAATCCGCTGAGCTTGGCCCGCAGGTTTTCCTTCTTGGTGACAATCCCGTTTTCATTCGGGATGCCTTCTTCGGCGACCGGTGACTCGTAACCAACCAGCTTGTAGCGCTTGTAGTCATCGAGCTGTGCGTGGATTTCCTGGAACTCACCGTGCGGCAGGCGCACAATGCGGCCCGTCTCGCGGCCGTGCAGGGCAATCTCGCGGTCCTTGCGCTGAAGTGCCAGGGCAACACGCTTGGCCACGATGAAACCAAGTACCGGGCCAATGAAGAACAGTGCGCGCAACCAGTACGTGACATCGTTCAGGGAGACCTGGAAGTGTGTCGCGATCAAGTCGGAGCTTGCCGCTGCCCACATGACGCAGTAGAAGATGAATCCTGCAACACCGATGGCCGTGCGGGTCGGCACGTTCCGCGGGCGGTCCAGTACGTGGTGCTCGCGGTTGTCGCGGGTTACCCAGCGCTCAATCCACGGGTAGAGGAACAGTGCGGTGAACACGATGCCAGCAGGGATCAGGGCCGGGCCAAGAACGTTGAAGGACAAGGTGTTGACGCCCCACGGGAACGGAATATGCCATTCCATCGGGATGTTGAACAACCAACCTGGCATGAGGCGCAAGGCACCATCCACCCAGCCGATGTACCAGTCAGGCTGTGTGCCGGCGGATACGGGGGAGGGGTCGTAAGGGCCGTAGTTCCAAATCGGGTTGATGGTGAACGTCGCAGCAACAAACGCGATGATACCGAACACGATGAAGAAGAAGCCGCCAGCCTTGGCTGCGTAGACCGGGCCGAGCGGGTAACCCACCACGTTGCGGTCATTGCGTCCCGGGCCGGGGTACTGGGTGTGCTTGTGAATGACAACCATGAACAAGTGGATGGCAATCATGAGCAGGATCATGGCGGGCACCAACATGATGTGCATCATGTACAGGCGGCCAATGATGACGGTGCCCGGGAACTCCCCACCAAAGAGGAAGAAGGAGATGTAGGTACCAACAACCGGAATGGACTTGACCACGCCGTCAATGATGCGCAGGCCGTTACCGGACAGCAGATCATCGGGGAGTGAGTAACCGGTGAAGCCAGCAGCCATCGAGAGGATGAGCAGTACGCCGCCCACCACCCAGTTCAGCTCACGGGGCTTGCGGAACGCGCCGGTGAAGAACACGCGCAGCATGTGCACGGACACGGCGGCAACGAACAACAGTGCCGACCAGTGGTGAACCTGGCGCATGAACAAGCCGCCACGGACCTCAAAGGAGATGTCCAGTGAAGAACTGTAGGCAACTGACATTTCCACACCCTTGAGGGGTACGTAGACGCCGTTGTAGTGGGTCTCCGCCATGGACGGATCAAAGAAGAACGTCAGGAACGTGCCCGAGAGGAGCAGGATGACGAAGGTATACAGGGCAACTTCGCCGAACATGAAGGACCAGTGGTCGGGGAAGACCTTCCGGCCAAATTCACGCAGCATGCCCGAACCGCCAACACGCTCATCAACAAAGTTGGTGATGCGCCCTGTGGCGGTCTTGGGCTCAAATGTGGTTTGCGGTGCTGTCGACATGATTAGCCACGCTCCCAGAAGCTCGGTCCAACAGGTTCATGGAAGTCGCTCTGGGCGACCAGGTAGCCCTCGGCGTCAACCGTGATGGGCAGCTGCGGCAACGGCCGAACGGCCGGCCCGAAGATGACCTTGCACTCCTGCGTCAAGTCAAAGGTCGACTGGTGGCAGGGGCACAGCAGGTGGTGTGTCTGCTGCTCGTAGAGAGCAACAGGGCAACCAACGTGGGTGCAAATCTTGGAGTAGGCAACAATGCCGTTGTAGGCCCAGTCTTCGCGACCCTCCGAAGGGTTAAGGTCTTCCGGGTTCAAGCGCATCAGCAGCACAACTGCCTTGGCCTTCTCGTTGAGCTTGCCGTGTTCGAGCTTGTTCAACGACTCAGGAATCACGTGGAAAGCCGAGCCGATGGTGACATCGGCTGCCTTGATGGGGGTGCCATCAGGATCGCGAGACAAACGCTCGCCTTCCTTCCACAGCGTGTGACGCAAGGCGTTGCCCGGGAGGGGGCCAAGGTCGCGGAAGATCGCAATTGCCGGCAGGGGAGCCAGTGCGACGGCGCCGATGAGGGTGTTGCGGATCAGCGGGCGGCGCTTGATGCCAGTCTCGTCAACGATGTCATCGATGATCTGAATGGCTGCCAGACGGTCTTCCTCGGTGCGCAGTTCGTGGCGCTCCTCGGCAACTTCGTGGTCTGGCATGAGGGCGCGGGCCCAATGCACAATGCCCGTGCCAATGCCCAGCATGGCAAAGGCCACGCCCACGCCAAGGAACGTGTTTTGCACACGCAATGTGGCGATGGTGTCATCAAGGCGAACGCCAAAGTAGCCAACCATGAAAAGCAAGGTGCCAACGATGGAAATGATAAACAGCACTGCCACCTGGCGTTCGGCCCGCTTTGCAGCCTTGGGGTCCGTGTCAGCTAGTCGCAAACGATGTGGTGGCAGTCCCGGGTCCTGGAACCTATCCACCTCATCGTGACCAGCCTTAGCTACGGCGTCCGAGCTTGTCGGCGTGCCGTCACTATGGTTGCCCATAATCCCCTCATCCTTCTCTTATCCCGGCGCATTCCCGGGGTCGTAATGTATGTATCTGGTGGCTGCTGGCGCAGCCAAAAACCTGTGGTGCTTGAAACTTAGGAAGTCCTGGACGTCAACCAGATGGTGAAGCCAATGACTACGCCAAGGACGGCAGTCCAGAGGAACAAGCCCTCGGATACCGGACCGAGCGAGCCAAGCTTTGCGCCACCTGGGGAGCCCTGGTTCTCAATGGTGTTCAAGAAGGTGATGATGTCACGCTTGCCCTCGGGGCTGATGTTGGCGTCGCTGAACACAGGCATGTTCTGCGGGCCTGTCACCATGGCGCTGTACATGTGGCTGTTGGACACGCCAGCCAGCGGCGGAGCGAACTTGCCACGGGTCAGTGCGCCACCGGCGGCGGCAGCATTGTGGCACATGGCGCAGTTCACGCGGAACAGCTCGCCACCAACAGCTGCGTCGCCGCCGCCGTCAATGAACTCCTCCGCCGGCATGGCCGGGCCATCGCCCAAGGTGGCTACGTAGGCAGCCAATTCACGGGTCTGTTCGGTGTCAAACTGCTTGGGCTTTTCACGAGCCTGAGGCCCCTGCATCTGCATGGGCATACGGCCCGTGCCGACCTGGAAGTCCACGGCAGCTGCGCCGACGCCGGCCAAGGACGGTCCTGCGTCCGTGCCGCTGGCGCCCATCCCGTGACAGGTGGCGCAGTTGGCGATGAAGAGCTTCTCGCCCTCCTCGACCTGCTGCGCAGTGAACGTGGTGGTGTCGGCCTTGGCCTCATTCATGGTTGTGACAACGGCGTATAGCCCACCTGTCAGCATGAGCCCCATCACTAGCAACGCTAGTGCAGCCAGCGGATGACGTCGCTTCTGCGAAAGTGCCTTCACTTGGTGGTTCCTTTGATCTATATCCAGCAGCCCCTAGTGAGAGCCGCAAATGCTTGGTCTTACTTTGTATAGAAGAAAGCTGTTGGCAGCTTACTTCAGGACGTAGATGACCAAGAAGAGGCCAATCCACACGACATCCACGAAGTGCCAGTAGTAAGAAGTGACGATCGCGCTGGTCGCTTCGAAGTGTCCAAACTTCTTTGCAGCATAGGCGCGGCCAATGATGAGTAGGAATGCAATGAGTCCGCCAAGGACGTGCAGGCCGTGGAAACCTGTTGTCATGTAGAAGGCTGAGCCATAGGGGTTGGAGTTCAGTGTCACGTGCTCGGACGTCAGCATGGCGTATTCGGTCGCTTGACCGGCAACGAAGATGGCGCCGAGTACGAAGGTCAACAGGAACCACTCCGTCATTCCCCACTTGGAGAACTGGAAGAGGCTTCCGGTGCGGCGAGGCCGAAGGTTCTCCGCGGCAAACACACCCATCTGGCAGCTGAATGAGCTGGAAACCAGGATGATGGTGTTCACCAAGGCGAACGGGAAGTTCAGCTTGGCCGTTTCTTCAGCCCACATCCCACCAGTGGTGGAACGGAGCGTGAAGTACATGGCAAAAAGGCCGGCAAAGAACATCAGCTCACTGGACAACCAAACTACGGTTCCTACAGAAACCATGTTCGGTCGATTCAGCGTCGGATGCGCCGGGGTACTGGGGGCATGGGTCGCAGTTGTCACATAGACATTATGTCTATAAAACTCCAGAGTTCCCAATGCAAAATGCCGTTTGGCAGATCTTTTTCTACAAACTTGCGAAATTCCGGCGGATTCACAGCTTAATCCCAGATGGCTATGCACAACACGATGCGCGTGTCAATGGTCACAATCCTTGGGCGGTGGCTGATTTCCACTAACATCTGGAGAGTGAATCCTCTCCCCAACGCAGTTGCCGACACCCGCACCTGGCCCAATCTCATTGCCGCCTTGATAGCCAAGGAAGACCTCAGCCAGGATGCAACACAGTGGGCAATGAACACCATCATGGCCGGAAACGCCACCGATGTGCAGATTGCCGGGTTCCTGGTGGCGCTGCGTGCCAAGGGTGAAACCGTCGCCGAGGTGACCGGCCTGGTGGAGGCCATGCTGGCCAATGCCCGGCCCATGCACGTTTCCAAGGATGCCCTGGACATTGTTGGCACCGGCGGGGACAGGCTCAACACCGTCAACATCTCCACCATGGCGGCCCTGGTGTGTGCCGGTGCCGGCGCCACGGTGGTCAAGCACGGCAACCGGGCGTCCTCCTCCGCGGCCGGCTCGGCAGACGTCCTGGAGAGCCTGGGCGTGCGTCTTGACCTGTCCTTGGAGCTGGTGACGCGCGCGGCCAGCGAGGTGGGCATCACCTTTTGCTTTGCCAATTTCTTCCACCCGTCCATGCGCCACGCGGCTGTTGCCCGGCGCCAGTTGGGTGTGCCCACGGCGTTCAATCTGCTGGGTCCGCTGACCAATCCGGCGCGCGTGAACGCATCCGCCATTGGTGTTGCCGACGCCCGCCTTGCCCCCCTGGTGGCCGGGGTCCTGGCCGCCCGCAATGTTCGTGCCCTCGTGTTCAGGGGCAGTGACGGCCTGGATGAACTTACGACGACGGGCACCTCCACAGTCTGGGAGGTCAGGGACACTGAAGTCACCCAGCTGCCCTTTGACCCCCTGGACATTGGTATCCCCAGGGCCACCATCGAGGACCTGCGCGGTGCGGACGCGGCGTTCAACGCCTCCGTGGTGCGCCGGATCCTCGATGGTGAGCGAACACCTGTCCGCGATGCCGTGGTCCTCAACGCGGCGGCAGGTCTTGTGGCCTACGACCAGTCAGCCTCTGGCACCCTGGTGGAGCGCATGCACTTTGCCGCAGCCCGGGCCGAGGCTGCCATTGACGGCGGTGCGGCCGCCAACGTCCTGAAGAACTGGGTTGCGCTGTCCGCCGAGGGTTCTGCCGAATAGCGGGTTAAACACGTGAAGGGCCCACCCGGGCCCTTCACGTGTTTAACGCTGACCGGCCTAGTTCAAGGCGGCAGCTGCGCGCGCAGCCGCTTGGACCAACCCGGCGTCGGTGGCAAAGTAGCTGTGGTCCTCTGCCTGGGCGGCGGCCGTGATGGGGCCTGGCAGGACTTCGGTCATCACGCGCTTGGCTGAGAGGTGCACGTCGCGCAGGCCCGCAGCGTGGAAGGCGGCGAAGTCGCCAATGCCCACGCCGCCGCCCGCCATGACGTCCAACCGGCCCTGGGCCGCCTCATGCATGGCTTGCAGCTGGGCCAGGCCCTCGCCAGCACTCGCGGCGCCGCCCGAGCTCAAGATGCGTTGCACCCCAAGGTCGGCTAACCGTGGAACGGCAGTTGCGGCGTCGGGCAGCTGTAGGTGGTCCACCGCCCGGTGAAAGGTGATGTGCAGGCCCGCCGCGGCGGCAATCAGCGTCTCAACAGTGGCGTAGTCAATGGTGTCCGCCGCGGTCATGGCGCCAATGACAACACCTGTGGCGCCGGCGTCGCGCAGGGCCTTGATTTCCTCGACCATGAGGGCAACGGTAGCGGCGTCGTACATGTAGTCTCCCGGGCGTGGCCGCACGAGGGCATGAATGGGCAGCTCCGGCTCGGCGTTGCGTACGCTTTTCAGCAGCCCCTGGGACGGTGTGAGCCCGCCCAGTTGCAAGGCACAGCACAGCTCAATCCGGTCGGCACCATGCGCCGCGGCCAGTTGCGCTCCGGGGACATCCTGGACAGCTATCTCGAGGCGCATCCGTCCGGCTCAGTGGTCGAAGCCGAGGGAGAACGCTGCATCCAAATCTGTTTGCGAATAAGCGCGGAAGGAAATCTGGGTGGTGGTGGAGACGATCGACTTCACCTTGGAGAGCTTGTCGGCGATCACATCCGCCAGTTCCTCGTGCTTTTGCACACGCGCAATGGCAATCAAATCCCATTCGCCTGTCACCGAGTAAACCTCACTGATTCCGGCAAGCTCGGAAATCTCTTGGGCGGCTTCGGGGATCCGGGAGGCATCAGTCTTGATCAAGACAAAAGCGGTGATCACAGGCGGGGTCCTTGTCGTGTGGCGTAAACAGGTGGAAATCTGCTGCGCGGTGTCATAAAAGCGCAGATCGTTGCCCCCATCGTAACGCAGGGGATTCGCTAATTATGGGCTTTTGGTGCCACGAGTCACACGTGTTGCAATGAGCCTGTGACCCAGCAGGAACACGGCCAAAACAACTGTTGCCACCACCACAAACGGCACCGCCGCGGTGGAGCCGGAGAGGATGCGCAGGGCCATTCCGCCGGTCACGGTGATGAGCCACAGGCAGACACCATGGGGCCATGCGCGCAGCGGCTGCGCCCACGTGCGGCAGACCAGCCAGCCCACGGCCAGTGCCGCGAGAAATGGCCACGCCGTTTCCAGTACGCCGGCCACGGACAGGCTTTCGCTGTGTGAGCTGCGCCCGGACAGGGCAAAGATCAGCACCAGGACAATGTCCGCGGAGATCGTGTAAAAAAGTGTCTTTGAACTGGGGCGGGTCTGCGTTTGAGTCACTCATGGAAGTTTAGTCGTAAACTTGGTAGGTATGGCCGTGCCTAAAGTGCGGGCACAATTGAGGACATTCCCACCACTTATGACCCAGGAGGCCGCATGCGGATCTGGCTGCTGCGATTGCTGAACGTCCTCCTGGGCGGGGGCGGTGCTCTGCTCTTTCTGGCAGGCGCCATTTCCTTGACATCTAGGCAGTGGGTGGCAGGAATCCTTCCGCCCACCCTTGCCGTCGTCTTCGGCGGGACGGCGTTTTGCCTGTGGCTGGTCCTCTGGCTGGTGATGGCCGACGCCGTGAAGGCCACGTCCCGCCGTCGACCCTAAAAAACGAGACGGCACAAGCTACCGGAAAGTAACTATTGCTGCCGGGGGCCCGCCGCTCTAGGCTCAGCCACAGGCCGTGACAGTTGTCCGGTCCTTTCCCCGAGCGATGGATGTGGTGGCTGTGGCAGGAATTGGCACGTGTTTGTGGTTTGACGGCCAGGCGGAAGAAGCAGCAAATTTCTATGTGGGCTTGTTCCCCAACTCCCGCATCACGGATGTGGCGCGCTGGGGCGAGGGCGGGCCGGGTGAGCCCGGTACTGCCTTGACTGTCGCCTTCGAGCTGGATGGACGCAGTTTCCGCGGCCTCAACGGCGGACCCATGTACACCTTCACCGAGGCCATCTCCTTTGAGCTGTTCTTTGATACGCAGGCCGATCTTGATGCCCAGTGGGCTGCCCTGACGGCCGACGGCGGCGAGGAAAGCCAGTGCGGCTGGCTCAAGGACAAATTTGGGGTGTCCTGGCAGCTCATACCCGCCATGCTGACGGGCGTCCTTAACGGCCCCGACCCGGCCGGCTCCCAGCGCGCCATGGCGGCCATGCTGGGCATGCAAAAGCTGGACATTGCCGCGTTGCAGGCAGCCTACGACGGCTAAAAAGTCTGTGCTGGGTGTCGTATTACGGCAAGGCCGAATTCTTCTACCGAAATTGCGTCTGCCTGCTTAGACTGAAGACCACATATCCCGGCTGAGGCCGGGTCGGATCTGGCGCTTGGCCGTATCCGGAGGAGAGAAAGGCCTGTCGATGTCCAGTCGTCAAGTACCGGCGGGGGCCGCTGTGGCCGTTGCGAACGCGTCGTGGCTGCCACTTATTGTGGTGGTTTTGACCCAAATTCAGGCGTCCTTCGCGGTCAACGCGCTGACAGTTTCCATGCAGGGCATCACCACTGACTTGAACACGCCCGCAACCAACATCGGCACGGCCATCACGGCCGGCACGTTTGCCATGGCAGCGTTCATCCTGCTCGGCGCCAAAGTGGGGGCCAAGTTTGGTTCCCGCAAGGTCTTCCAGATCGCCGTGGCCATCCACGGGCTGGCCATGGCCGCCGTGGCACTGAGCGTCAGCCCGGTCATGCTCTTTGTTGCCCAGGCCCTCTCAGGAGCCGTGATCGCCTTGATTGCACCGGCCCTGGTGGTCTTCATTGCGGCCAACTTCAAGGGGGAGCAGCAGGCCAAGTCCATTGGTTTCCTTGCGGCGGCTATTCCGGCTGCCGGTGTGCTGGCATTGCTGATTGCCGGCTCCTTCGCCTCAACCATTGGCTGGCGTTACTCCTTTGGGCTCATTGTCCTTTTGGCCATAGTGAACTTTGCCTTGAGTTTCAAGCTCAAGAACATTGCCCCCATGCCAGATGTTGCCATCGACTGGGTGGGGGCCATGGTTGCCGCCGTGTCCATCATCTTCCTGAGCTTTGGCTTCAGCGGCATGAACTCCTGGGGCGTGGTGATGGCCACGGAGGCCGCACCGTTCAATGTGCTGGGCCTGTCCCCGGCGCTGGTGCTCATTGTGCTGGGCGTGATTGGCGGCCAAGCGTTCTTCCTGTGGCTGCGCAAGCAAAAGTCGCTGGGACGGCCGCAGATCTTTGACCTGGACGTGTTGAAGTCGGGGCAGGAGAAGGCCACCACCTTTTGCATGGCTGCCATGCTGTTTGTGGGCACTGCCGCGAACTTCCTGATTCCCCTGTACATTCAGATTGTGCAGGGCCGAACAAGCTTCGAAACATCCATCTCCATCATTCCCTACACGCTCTCCATCTTTGTGGCCAGCTCCATGGTGGCCCAGTTCTACGACAGGTTCACGCCACGGAAACTGGCGCGCCTGGGCTTCATTGTGGTGTCGCTGGGGCTCATCCTGCTGGCCTTCACCATCAGCAACAGCTGGGGCCAGATCTTTGTGGTGTTGGGCCTGATCACCCTCGGCCTGGGCCAGGGCGCCATTGTGGCCCTAGTGTTCAACACCTTGCTGTCGGCATCCCCCAAGCGGCTTGCCGGTGATGTGGGTGCCTGGCGCGGTCTAGTCCACAACATCTCCGGCTCGGTGGGCATCGCCGTGGCGAGTGTTTTCGCCGTCTCGATCCTGACCGTGAGTGTTACGGCGGGCATGAGCGCCCACGATGAAATCCCGGCCGAGCTGCAAAAGCAGATTCCGCTGGACAGTGTGAATTTTGTGACCAACGGCCAGCTCAAGGATTTCCTGGGCACCACCACGGCAACTCCGGCCCAGGTGGATGCGGCCGTGAAAGTCAACGAGGACGCCCGCCTGCAGGCCCTGAAGATTTCCATCCTGGGATTGGCGGCCATCGCCATGCTGGCCATCGTTCCGGCTGGCCGGATGCCGAACATGCTGCCGGGGGATCTGCCCCAGGATCTCTCCAGCGGACGCCCGCCCACCAAGGCCGAACTGGCCGCCGAGGCTAAACTCAGCGACTGAGCGTACTGCGGACCGCTGGGCTAGATGTACTTCAGGAACCGTTGGGGTGCCGCCATGAAGGAACGCCAATTGCGCACCAGCTCAAGGTCTTCCCAGTTGTTGCGCCGCAAGCCCCAGTCGCCCACCTCATAGATGGCAGCCCCCGGCAGGGATGCCAACATCGGCGAGTGGGTGGAGAGGATCACTTGGGAGTCGCCGTCGTCCATCAGCTGCGTCAGCACGCTCAACAGTGACAGGGCGCCGGAGAAGGAGAGGGCGGATTCGGGCTCGTCAAGGATCCAGAGACCACCGCCGCGGAACCTGTCCACGATGAGCTGCAGGAACGATTCGCCGTGAGACATGGTGTGGAAACTGATGTCAGGGATACCTTGGCGGGGATTGTCCTCCAGGTAGGTGAAGAATCCGTGCATGGTCTCGGCACGCAGGAAGTAACCGTACTTGCTGGTGCCGGCGTTGCGGGTGAGTTTGAGGTAGGCGTGCAGGTTCGACTCAGTGGGGCGGCTGTGGTGCATGGCGCCGGTGGAGCCGCCCTCCGGGTTGACGCCAAAGGCCATTGCGATCGCCTCCACCAGCGTTGACTTGCCGGAGCCGTTCTCTCCCACGAAAACCGTGGCGCGGCCCAGCTCCAGTCCCTCGCGCAGGATCTGCTGGACGGGGGCAAGTGTGGCGGGCCAAACCTCCGGGTCCGGCGGGTTGAAGTCGTTGACGCCCACGTGGCGCACGGGTGTTTGGCCGAACATCATGGGTGGGGCCCTTCCTTGGCGACGGCCAAGCCCGTGACAACCTCGACGCCGGGTAGCTTGCGCAGTTCTTTGGGGTCTAGGCGGAGTTTGCTGGTTCGATTCCCGCCGCCCATGACCACCTGATCCTGCTCCAGTACTGCACCGTCCACATAGATGGGGATGCTGGCGGCGCCAAAGGGTGTCACCCCGCCAATCTGCATCCCGGTGAGTTGGGCGGTGAGTTCGGCGTCGGCAAAGGATGCCCGTTTGACACCAAGGAGTTCGCGGACTTTCTTGTTGACGTCCAGCCTGGTGGTGCCCAAAACCACACACATGGCGTAGACGGCCGGGTCAACCTTGCGGGAGGTCACGACGATGGCGTTGGCTGCTTGATGCAGCGAAACGCCGAAGTGTTCGCAGAACAATGCTGTGTCGGACAGCTCGTCAGGGCAGGGGAGTACCTGGTGCAGGATCTGGTGGTCTGCGACAGCCTGCTGGACCGACGGCATCAACAACGTTGCGGGTTCCTCGTGTGTCATAGGGCCATCCTGCCAGCTGGCGTCTGGGATACTTGCCACCATGACTGCCTCCTTTGAATGTGTCACCCGGACCACCATGGACAGGGCGGAGTTGTTTAACCTCTCCCGCAGCATTGATGCGCACAAGGAGTCAATGGCGCATTCCAAGGAAACCGCCATTGCCGGTGTGACATCCGGGTTGATTGGCTTGGGGGAGGAGGTGACTTGGCGGGCCTGGCACTTCGGCATTCCGCTGCGTATGACGTCCCGGATCACCCAGCTGGATGCGCCCAACCGTTTTGTTGATGAACAGGTCAAAGGTCCCTTCCGGTCCTTTAGGCACGTTCATGACTTTCGCGAAGAGCCTGCCGGGACCACCATGGTAGACAGGATCGAATTCGCCGCACCTTTTGGTCCGTTGGGGCGAACGGTGGAGAAGCTGATCCTGAACCGATACCTGAAGAAGCTCATCGAGACGCGGAACGAGTTTCTGGTGTCCGGCGCATAGCGGCCACACTCATGCGGTCCTGGCCCCTGTGCCGTTGCGGCCCGTTCACAACAGGGCGCGCCGGTACCGCTTCCGAACTAGCAATTGTGCGAGCAGGAGGACCGGAAACAGGGAACGCCACGGTTGCTGCGGTGCCGCGCGGGTGAGCGATCGAACGGTCAGGAGTACTTGCTCGCCGTCGCGGTGGACAATAAACGCTTCCTCGCCGCTGACCGGGTGACCGGGCAGGGTTTTGTAGGCGAACCCCACCCGGTCCGGCTGCTCAACGACGGCCACAACTTCCACAGGCTCATGGACCTTTATCCCGAACATCCGAGCCGTAACGTTCACCCGCTGACCGGGCGCAACCCGGTCCGACGAATCCACCGAGAAGCCGCTTGCGGTCTTCACTTTCCAGCGCAGCACCTCCGCTGCCGCACGTTCCCAGTGGGCGTCACCGCTTCCCACCACGGCCGAGACTTCCGAACGCCGGTACGTGGCTTCGCCGGGCGGCCAGGCACTCAGATGTGGGCTTGTCATGGGTTGTCCCCCTCGTGATCCAGCTGACCGTCAGCTCCTTAGAATCTAGCCGAAGACCCGCTGTGGCCCGAACAGAAAAGCCACGCGCCCGGCGTCGCCCGTGCCCTTGCGTGTGGGCACCCTCCGAGTAGGCTGGAATCTACCGTGATGGACAGGAGTGCACGATGGCCCACGCAACGACGATGAGTGCCGCGGCCAGCCAGGTGTTGGCCGAGTTGGCTGCGCTGGAGGATCCGAAAGTCCGCGCCGTGAACGAGAAGCATGGTGATGACCACGGCGTAAACCTGGGCAAACTGCGCGCCATCGCGAAGCGGCTCAAGACACAGCAGGAGCTTTCCCGCGAGCTGTGGGCGACTGGCGACACCCCCGCGCGGTTGGTGGCGCTGCTGACGTGCCGGCCGAAGGATTTTGGCCGCGAAGAATTGGATGCCATGATGCGCCAATGCGGGATACCCAAGGTCAACGACTGGCTGGTGAACTACGTGGTGAAGAAGAGCCCGCATGCGCAGGAATTGCGTGTTGCCTGGTTTGCCGATCCTGACGAGGTTGTTGCCAGTGCCGGGTGGGCGCTGACCAGTGAGCGCGTCGTGAAAAAACCGGACGATCTGGACCTATCGGGACTGTTGGACATCATCGAGGCGCAGATGAAGGATGCCCCGGACCGGCTGCAGTGGGCCATGAACTTTTGCTTGGCCCAGATCGGGATCGAACATGCCCAGCTCCGGGCACGGGCCCTCGACATTGGTGAGCGCCTGGAAGTGCTCAAGGACTACCCAACGCCGCCAAACTGCACCTCGCCGTTCGCCCCCATCTGGATCAATGAGATCGTCCGCCGGAACAACGAGAAGTAGCCGGCTGGGCGGGGCCGGACTGATCCGGGTGCCGTCCAGCACGCACCGATTCTGACTTTGTGACAATTCCCCGTCATAATGGTCAGTGTCGTTGCGTCAAATAGGAGCTCATAGAGCGAATCTCCGCCCGACATTTCAGGGTCCAGCAGACCCGGATCCAAGAATCTGGCACGGTCTTGATCCGTCAATGACCAGCAGCCGGGAAGCTAAAAATGAGCAATATTTCTGTCGCAGACAAGGATGAATCGCCAACGGGCTTGGTTCCTTCTGGCGGGAGCCGTCCCCGCGTTCCCTTGGACAAGACGGAGAATGAACTCAAACGAGGGCTCAGTAGCCGCCACCTCCAGATGATCGCCATTGGTGGCGCCATCGGCACTGGCCTCTTCGTGGCCTCCGGCGGAACCATTGCCCAAGCCGGCCCCGGCGGGGCCTTGGTTGCCTATATCTTGGTGGGCCTGATGGTCTTCTTGCTCATGCAGTCCCTGGGGGAGATGTCGGCCAAAATTCCTGTGGCCGGCTCGTTCCAAACGTACGCAACACGCTTCGTTTCGCCGTCGTTCGGGTTCGCCATCGGCTGGAATTACTGGTTCAACTGGGCCATCACCGTGGCTGCCGAACTGGTCGCCGCGGGCATCATCATGGACTTCTGGTTCCCAGGGGTGCCGGGGTGGGTTTGGGCCGGCGTCTTCCTCATCCTGCTCACGGGGGTGAACGCACTGTCGGCCAAGGCCTTTGGCGAAAGCGAATTCTGGCTGTCGCTGATCAAGGTGGTGGCTGTGGTGCTGTTCCTGGTGGCAGGTGTGCTGATGATCTTTGGCATTCTGGGCGACAGTTCACCCGGATTCAGCAACTGGCAAAACCGTGACGACGTGTTCCATGGCGGCTGGGTGTCCATCATCTCCGTCTTCATGATCGCGGGCTTCTCCTTCCAAGGCACCGAGCTGGTGGGTGTGGCAGCAGGCGAGGCCAAGAACCCGCGCCGTGAGGTTCCCCGAGCCATTCGCTCCGTTTTTTGGCGCATCATGATCTTCTACATCGGCGCCATCTTCGTCATTGGCTGCTTGATTCCGTTCACCGACCCGAGCCTGCTGGCCTCAGGGGAAGCAGACATTGCCGCTTCCCCGTTCACCCTGGTCTTTGAACGGGCGGGCATTGCCTTTGCGGCCGCCTTGATGAATGCCGTGATCCTCACGGCCATCCTCTCAGCAGGCAACTCCGGCCTCTACGCCTCAACCCGGATGCTCTACGCCATGGCCCATGACGGCAAGGCCCCGAAGATCTTCGGCCGGACCAATTCGCGCGGGGTACCCATGGCTGCGTTGTTGGCCACCTCCGCAGTGGGTCTCTTCGGGTTCCTGAGCGCCATCGTCGGCCAAGGTGCCGCCTATGCCTGGCTGCTCAATGTCTCCGGGCTGTGCGGCTTCATTGTGTGGGCCGGAATTGCGCTCTCGCACTACCGCTTCAGGCGCGGATTCCTCGCTCAAGGCAACAAGGTGAGCGATCTGCCGTACAGGGCGTCGTTCTTCCCGATCGGACCGTTGCTGGCCTTTGCCGTTCTGATTGTGGTGGTGGCCGGGCAAAACTACGAGGCTGTCCTGGCCGGACGCGGGCCGGAAATTCTCTCCTCCTACATCGGGATCCCGATCTTCCTGGGCTTGTGGCTGGTCCACCGGCACGTCACCAAATCAAGGGTTGTTCCCTTATTGGAGATGGACCTCAGCGGGCCGAAAGACATCGAAGAGGACGCCTCCTCCTAGCATTTGTGGTCCGCTAGGGGATGCCACCAGTATCGAAAAAGGAGCAGGGCTTTCAACAGCTCAGCGACCCAAGTTCAGTGTCGAAATCACGCAACGCGCGCAGATAGCAGCCGCACGTCTTCAGGTAACCCTCGATTCTCGGCTGGGACGTACGTCCTCGGCTGCGGATAAGGCGTTGTCCAAGAAACCGCTTTAGGTTCTGTGCAGATCGGTGCATCGTCGATCCGGGTTAGTCAGAAATTCTGATTTAGCCGGGACGGGCCCGCTGCATGATGCCCGCCCAGCCGGGGTGCCGAGCATTCGAGTTAAATGTTTCGCCGTCATTGTCCCAACAGGCGCCGTGGTTGCGCCCGGAAGAAACAGAAAGGCCCGGAATGCAATTAATTATTTTGCATTCCAGACCTTTCCCGAAGAGCCCCACAACCAACGTGAGGCTCTTCTTGACTACTCTGAGGAGGTGCTCTAGATCGCTGAAACGATCCAAATGACCAAAGCAATGGCTACGAGAACACCTACGATTGTCCATACAAGACTGCTTCCGCGCATGCAGTAACTCCCGTTCTCTTCGTTGTCATCTCTCATAATATTTATCAGAGACACTGCTCACTTTATAGGTACCGGGAGTGATGCAGGGCTCGAGAACACACCAGCGTCATTAAATGTTCGTGATCGTGCAAAGGTGCCGTTACGCGGAGTGTCCCAACCTGGTGCGTGGTTGGTGTTAGTGCCCCGACTCTGCGGCGGCCTTTTTCTTGGCGCTTTTCTCGGCGTCGTGCTCGGCACGCAGGGCTTCTGCCTCGTGTTGCTCGTCGGCCTTTTCCTGGTGGATGACCTCCGCAAAGAGCTTCTCCATCTCCTTGGCCACGCCAGCTGCTGAGGCCGGGTTTTGCCCGGTCACCAGCCGGCCGTCGACCACGACCTGCTCCTCGAAGACGTCGGCGGAGATGTGTGTCGCGCCCTGTTCCACAAGCCGGTCTGCCAGGAAGAATGGGATGACCTTGTCCTTTCCTGCCGCAACCTCCTCGTCGTTGGTGAAGGCAGCCACTTTGCGGCCCTGGACGAGGCCGAGCCCATTCGGCAATTTCACGTTCAGCAGGCCGGCCGGTCCGTGGCAGACCGCGCCCACCAAGCCGCCGGCGTTGTAGACGCTGGCCACCAGGTTCGCCAAGCCCTCGCTGTCCGGGAAGTCCCACATGGTGCCGTGGCCTCCCACGAGGTACACGGCGTCGTACTGTTCGGGATCAACGACGTCGACGCGGGCTGTGTTGTAGAGGCCGGCCCGTGTGGCCTCGTCCTGCGTGAAGGCAACCTGGATGGGATCGCCCAAGTCCACTTCATCGCGCGGGGGCTGGCCGCCCTTGATGGAAGCGAAGTCGACGAAATGCCCGGAATCCTTGAAGACCTTCCAAGGATGTGCGGCCTCGGCCACGTTGTAGCCGGTCTTCTCTCCTGTATTGCCGATCTCGGAAACGCTGGTCAGAACCATGAGGATTTTCTTCATGAAGTGCTCCTTTCGTCCACTTCCCACCCTAGGCGAGTGTGTGGCTACCGGCCAACCCGATCCGGCGCCCCTGCCATCAACGCGGGCACACTTCCAGTCTTCAAAAACCACGGGATTGCGCACCTTGCCAGCTCCACGTTTGAGGTGGATACTGACTGAACCAGCGCCCCGACACCACCGCCTTGGAAAGGCTGAACGATGGCAGATCAAGATTCGTTTCCTGGGCTGAGGGTCGGAGACGTCGTTAAAGTTTCGGCCAGTGCCTTGAGGGAATTGGATGGCATCGATGTTGGCAATTTCCTCTTGATCTCCCTTCGGGGTGGAGCTGCCACGATGCCCTCCTTCAAACTCTCGGACGAGGCCGCAGCGATCAGCAGCATGGCCGATGAGATGGGTGTTCGGGTCGCCAAAATCGAGGATGTGGAAGTGACGCTGAAAGTCATCAGCACCCTCGAAAGTGGCGGCAGAGATTGAACTGTAAAAGGACGCCGGAACCAGCCCGCGGGCCCACCACTGACATGGCCGCTGTGGGCGCCAATGCCGCTGCTGCAGTGATGAAGTTGGTGCAAGATCAGCTCGCTGAAGAACGCACCAACAAGTCCTCCTTGGAGACGCGTGCCATTGGGGTCATCACATCATCAGGAGCCTTGGCCACACTCATCTTCGGATTGGCGGCGCTCGTGACCAAATCCACAAGCTACGATCTCCCGGGCCTTGCCCAGTTGGTACTCGGGCTCACGCTCGTAGCATTCGTAGGCTCCGCCGTACTTGCGATTGTCGCGTCACGCCCTAGAACGTACCAAGAGGTGACGATTGAATCGCTGCGAGACGTTGCAACCAAGAGTGCCATGAGTGCCCCCGCCGTCCAAGGGGAGCCAGAGATTGCGCGAGTGCTGGTCGATATCATTGACACAGCTCGCAAGGAAAATGGCCACAAGGCTCGCCTCCTCAGGAGTGCTGTGACGCTTGAGGCAGTCGCTGCGATTTTGCTTGCGATAGCTGTCGCCATCGTTCTGCTGATGGGCTGATGGGGCTCGTTGATAGACAGGAGCCCAACACCTCCTGCGCAAGCCAAAGCGGCCGGTGACCTTCGTGGAAAAAGGTCACCGGCCGCCGTCGTCCGAGGGCGTGAAAAGCTAGCCTTGCTTGCCGCGCCGCAGGGCCAGGTCAACAAGGTTGGTGCCCGCTGCGAGCATCACCGAGGAGCCGAGCATGTGGAAGCCAACCAGCAGCGCCGGGATTCCGGTGAAGTACTGCCAGTAGCCAATGAAGCCCTGGAGCAGCACGCCCACGAACAACAGGATGGCGGCGTGGCGCAGGATGTCGCCCTTGCCGCGGCGCCACAGCAGGACCAGCAGCAGAAGCGACACAGCCACCAAAACGTACACCGGGACCACGTGGATGCGGGTCACCAGGTAGCCGTCAAGCTCGATCCTGGGGGAGGTGGAGTCGCCGGAGTGCGGTCCAGCGCCCGTGACAAGAGTGCCCAGTGTGACGGCGAGGTACGTGGACACGGCGGCAACAATGCTCAGTGAGCGGATGCGGCGGCTGGGCCGCACGGCGTCGGCCGGTGCGCTCATGCCGGTGCGCCCATAAGTGCGGTTGACCAGCAGCGTGGAAACCACCACAAGGGCGGCGGAGACCAGGAAGTGCAGGCTCACCACGTAGGGATTTAGCCCGGAGAGCACAGTAATGCCGCCCAGGACCGCCTGGGCCGGGATGCTGGCCAGCAGGCCAAAGGCCAGCCAGAACAGATCCTTGCGTTCCTTGCGCAGGTTCCACAGCATGACCAGCATGGCCAGGGCGATGGCGGCCAGCAGGAAGGTCAGCGTCCTGTTGCCGAACTCAATCACACCGTGAATGCCCATGGCGGGGGTGTTGGTGATGGATTCGGCCGTGCACTTGGGCCAGGTGGGGCAGCCCAGGCCCGAACCGGTCAGGCGCACCACGCCGCCGGACACAATCAGCACGCCCTGGCCCACCAGCGAGGCGATCGAGAGGCGCCGCAGGGCCGGGGTGATGCTGGTGGGCAGGAGCTCGGCAAAGGATCGCTTGGCAGTGCGCGGAGGTGTCACGTCATTCACATCTTTCAATTCCATTTGAACCATTTAACGGCCGCAAGCGAGCAAAGTGCCCCCCAGGCCAGCAGGATAACCAGGGCAAAAATATCGAGCCGGCTCTCCAAGAGTGCCCCGCGCATCAAGTTTCCCAGTGCGCCGGAGGGCAGCCACTGGACAAAGTCGGCCATCGATGCCGAGAACTTGGCAGCCGGGAGCACAATGCCGCCCAGTGCCGCGAACAAGATCCAGCCCAGGTTGGTGATGGCCAGGGTGGCCTCGGGGCGCACGGTGCCAGCAATGAGCAGGCCCAAGGCCGTGAAGGTGATGGCGCCCAGAATCAGCAGGGGAATCCCCAGCAGCACGCCGGCAACCGGCGGGCGCCAGCCCAAGAATGCCGCAACCGTGGAGATGATGACCACCTGGATGGCTAAGGCCACCAGAACAGCAATGACCTTGCCGGCAATCAGGCCCCCCTTGCCCAGCGGGGTTGTGGACAGGAACCGCAGCACGCCGTAGCGCCTGTCAAAACCCGTGGCAATGCCCTGGCCTGTGAACGCCGTGGACAGGGCGCACAGGGCAAGAATGCCGGGCACCGCAATCTCCACGCGGCTGTGCCCCATGCCGTCCAGCAGGGGAGTGGCGGTCAAGGCAATCAGGCCCAGCAGCGGCATGACGATCATCAGGACCAGCTGTTCACCGTTGCGCAGCATGGTGGCTGCCTCATAGCGGCCCTGGCTGATGACGCGGTGCGCACGCGTTGCCGGGCGCGTGGTCCTCTCGCCGGCGAAGAGTGAGGGCGTACTCATGAGAGCTCCGATTCTGCGCGGGAAGATTCAGGGCCGGCTGATGTGCCGGTTGACGCTCCTGTTGGTGCTCCTGTTGGTGCCGCGGCCGACACGGCCAGGAAGACATCCTCAAGCGACTGGGAGGCCAGATGCACCGAGGTGGGCATGGCGTTCGCGGTGGCACACCATTGGCCAAACGCCGCCATGTCGGCGGGGGTGAAGGACCCGGACAGGCTGTAGGCGCCCGGGCGGGTTTCCGCACAGACCAGGCCACTGTGCTGCAGGCTTGTTGTGTCCAGGCCCGGCACCGTCTCAAACGTCATGGTGCGGTGCTTTTGCGCCGCCGTCGACTGGCTCAGCAACTGCGCAACGGTGCCCTCCGTGACGGATTCGCCGTGGTTGACGATGTAGACGTAGTCGGCCAGTCGCTGGGCGTCGTCGAGCAGGTGCGTGGTCAGGATGATGGCCTTGCCGCTGTCACGCAGCTCGCGGATCAGCTCAAAGACCATGAGGCGCGACTGCGGGTCCAGTCCCGCGCTGGGTTCATCCAGGAACAGGACCTCGGGGTTTCCCAGCAGGCTCGCGGCCAGGGCGACGCGCTGCTTTTGGCCGCCGGAGAGCCGCCGGATGGTGGTGTTGGAAAATTCCGCAATCCCCAAGCGGTCCACCAGGGCATCCACGCTCAACGGATTCTCGTACAGGCTGGCCACATGCCGCAGCAGGGCGAGAGGCCGGGCAGACGGGGGGAGTCCGCCGTCTTGAAGCATGACCCCCACGCGTGAGCGCAGCGTGGCGTCGGCGTTCTCGGGGTCCGTTCCCAGCAGGGACACGGACCCGTCGGTGCGGCTTTGCAGGCCCTGGGCGCACTCAATGGTGGTGGTTTTGCCGGCACCATTGGCTCCCAGCAGCGCAGTAACCTGGCCAAAATGGGCCTGGAGACTAATATTGGAGACGATTCTTTTCATCCGGCCGTCAAGGGCCGTGATGGGACCAACGTCTTTTATGAGCCCCTCGATGATCAGGGCGGGTTCGGGTGAGAGTGGCTGTGGCACCCGCCCATTCTACGCGAGGTAGTAGGGCGCGACGGCGGGCCCCTCACCTGTGCCGCGTGGGTAGGCTCACCTTAGTGGAAGCTGCGGGCTAATTACGGCATACTTGTCTTGTCTAATGTTGTGTGTTATTTCGATTGTGTGTGAGGTGTGAATGAGTCAGCAAATTGATACCGGGACATTGCCCGGCGTGGAACCTGATGAACGTACCCGAGACCGCGTCTTAACCGCCGTACTCAAGCAAGGACCTGTCAGTGCAGCCCAGTTGGGCACGCTCCTGGGCCTGACCCCTGCTGCCGTGCGACGACATTTGGACACCCTGACCCGCGAGGGCCTGATTGAGATCAAGCTCATCAGCAACGCCAAGTCCGGCGCCGGCAGGCCAGCCCGCAGGTACGTTGTTTCTAGGCGTGGCCAGACCGAAATCGGTGATGACTACTTGGAGATTGCCACGCTGGCGTTGAAGCAGATTGCCAGTACCCGGGGCGAGGAGGGCATTGTTGAGTTTGCACAGCGCCGCTTTGCCACGATGGAGGCCAAGTACCAGCCATTGGTTGACGCCGCTGGTGATGATGTTGCGGCCCGCTCCAAGGCACTTGCCGAGGCGCTGAATGCCGATCGTTTTGTGGCCACCTCCAACTCCCTCAACGCCGGTTCCGCCATGGCTGCCGAGCAGCTCTGCCAGGGCCATTGCCCCATCCAGGAACTGGCCACGTCCTTTCCCGAATTTTGCGACGCCGAGACCCAGGTATTTTCCCGACTGATCGGCGTCGATGTGCGCAGGCTCTCCACCATGGCAAGTGGCGGACATGTCTGCACCACCCACGTACCCACGGGACGCGCAGTAGTTCGCAAGTTGGGGCTCACGCCCACAACAAGCCAACGCGTCCCGAACTCCATTTCCAACCATCAGCAAGAAAGGCCGTGATGACGGATCAATTAGCGCAGGATGTGAGCGCCAACGGTGACGTGGCAGATGCCACCAACCACGACATCCTCGAAAGAAACCCCGAGCTGGAGGGCCTGGGCAACTACGCCTTCGGCTGGTCCGACAAAAAC
This sequence comes from Arthrobacter sp. HLT1-20, assembly GCF_054510895.1. Classification (NCBI taxonomy): domain Bacteria; kingdom Bacillati; phylum Actinomycetota; class Actinomycetes; order Micrococcales; family Micrococcaceae; genus Arthrobacter; species Arthrobacter sp. HLT1-20. The sequence continues at coordinate 39,498 of NZ_JBTNDR010000005.1, forward strand.
ACGGCCAGCGAGAACGCACGGCGTGGCCTGAGCGAAGAAGTCGTCCGCGACATTTCCGCCAAGAAGGGCGAGCCCCAGTGGATGCTGGACATGCGCCTGAAGGGTCTGAAGTACTTCGACCGCAAGCCCATGCCCACCTGGGGTGCAGACCTCTCCGGCATTGACTTCGATAACATCAAGTACTTTGTGCGTTCCACCGAGAAGCAGGCCACCACGTGGGAAGAGTTGCCGGATGACATCCGCAACACCTACGAGAAGCTGGGCATCCCGGAAGCCGAGCGCAACCGCTTGGTGGGTGGCGTCACGGCCCAGTACGAATCTGAGGTTGTCTACCACCAGATCCGTGAAGATCTGGAAGAGAAGGGTGTCATCTTCACCGACACCGACACCGGTCTGCGCGAATACCCGGAGATCTTCCAGGAATACTTCGCCACCATGATCCCGGTGGGCGACAACAAGTTCGCCTCACTGAACACGGCCGTCTGGTCCGGTGGATCCTTCGTCTACGTCCCCCCGGGCGTCCACGTGGACATCCCGCTGCAGGCCTACTTCCGCATCAACACCGAGAACATGGGCCAGTTTGAGCGCACGCTCATCATCGCCGATGAAGGCAGCTACGTTCACTACATTGAAGGTTGCACGGCCCCGATCTACACCTCGGACTCCCTGCACTCGGCCGTCGTCGAAATTGTTGTGAAGAAGAACGCCCGCGTTCGCTACACCACCATCCAGAACTGGTCCAACAACGTGTACAACCTGGTGACCAAGCGCGCCATTGCACACGAAGGTGCCACCATGGAGTGGGTCGATGGCAACATCGGGTCCAAGGTCACCATGAAGTACCCGGCCGTCTACCTTGTGGGCGAGCACGCCAAGGGTGAGACCCTGTCGGTGGCATTCGCCGGCGAAGGCCAGCACCAGGACACCGGCTCGAAGATGGTTCACATTGCGCCGAACACGCAATCCTCCATCATCTCCAAGTCCGTTGCCCGCGGTGGCGGACGCGCGGCCTACCGCGGCCTGGTCCAGATCCGCGAAGGCGCAACGCACTCGGCCAACACCGTGCGCTGTGACGCGCTCCTGGTGGACAACATCTCCCGCTCGGACACGTACCCGTACGTTGACGTTCGTGAAGACGATGTCTCCATGGGCCACGAGGCAACCGTGTCCAAGGTCAGCGAGGAGCAGCTGTTCTACCTGCAGTCCCGTGGCATGCCCGAGGACGAGGCCATGGCCATGATTGTGCGCGGCTTCATCGAGCCGATCGCCAAGGAACTCCCCATGGAATACGCACTTGAACTGAACCGCCTGATCGAACTGCAGATGGAAGGGGCCGTCGGTTAAATGACCGAGCTCACAGAAGAAAAGACAACAGGCGGCAAGACTTGGTCGCAGGGATTCATCAAGGGCATGAATGAGGAAGGCGAACAGCTTTCCGAGATCAACCCCGAAACCGGCCCCCTGGGCGGTAGTGCGGCCAAGGCCCACAGCCACGGTGGCGACAGCCACGGCGGCGGTGTTGGCGTTCCCGACTCCTCCCGTGCAGGACGCCTGACCTCCTATACGATGGCAGACTTCCCGCTCATCACGGGCCGTGAAGAGGAATGGCGCTTCACCCCGCTCAAGCGCCTGCGCGGTCTTGACCGTGTGGGTGTCAAGGGTCAGGAACTCTCCGGCCCGGCACCCGTGGTGGAAGTCTCCAAGCCCGACGCCGTCACGGTGGAGACGGTAGGCCGCGACGATGCACGCATCGGCAAGGCCGGCATCCCCGAAGACCGTGTGGCAGCTGCCGCATGGGAAAACTTCGCCGAAGCCACCGTTGTCACGCTGCCCGCAGAATTCGTTGGCAACGCCGAGAACGTCACCACCGTGACCCTCACCGGCCAGGGCGATGCTCCGGCCGCAGCCCACATTCTGGTGCACGCCAAAAAGTTCGCCACCGGCGTTGTGGTCCTTGACCACCGCGGCAGTGCAGTTCTCTCGGAGAACATTGAAATTTTGGTTGAGGACGGTGCCAACCTGACGGTTGTCAGCATCCAGGACTGGAACGACGACACCGTGCACGCCAGCGCCCAGCACATCCTGGTGGGCCGCGACGCGAAAGTTAAGCACGTCGTCGTCAACCTCGGTGGCAACCTGCTGCGCACCACCCCCGCAGCCCGCTACAGCGGCACAGGCGCCGAAGTTGAAATGTACGGCTTGTACTTTGCCGACGCCGGCCAGCACCTGGAACAGCGCTTGTTTGTGGATCACTCCACGAAGAACTGCAAGTCCCGCGTCACCTACAAGGGTGCACTGCAGGGCGACGGGGCACACGCTGTGTGGATTGGCGATGTCCTGATCCGCAAGCAGGCCGAAGGCACCGACACCTACGAGATGAACCGCAACCTCATCCTGACCCAGGGTGCACGTGCCGACTCGGTGCCCAACCTGGAAATTGAGACGGGCATGATCGAAGGCGCCGGACACGCAAGTGCCACCGGCCGTTTTGACGACGAGCAGTTGTTCTACCTGCAGGCTCGCGGCATTGCAGAAGATGTGGCCCGCCGTTTGGTGGTTCGTGGCTTCCTCAATGAAGTGATCCAGCACATCAAGGTTCCTGCCCTCGAAGAGCGTTTGCGCGATGCCGTGGAACGCGAATTGGCGGCGACACCACAGTGAGTGATTCCTCCACGCCTGCCGGCGTCATTGTCTGCCAAGACAGCGATGTCCAGGTCAAGTCATCCTTGCTGGTAGAGGTTGACGATTACCCCATCGCGATTGTGCGGGACTCCTACGGAGCACTTCACGCCATTGGAGATACCTGCTCGCATGCAGAGATTTCCTTGAGCGAGGGCGACGTGGAGGACGGCACCATTGAATGCTGGGCGCACGGCAGCTCGTTCGACCTTTCAACAGGCGAACCGCTGACCCTGCCCGCCTTTGAGCCGGTGCCCGTCTTTGCCCTGAGCATTCATGGCAGCGACGTCTACGTGGACGTCACCAACATTCTTAACGGCGTCAGCGCGCAGTAGCGCCGCGGCCCGCACACACACACTTTTAGGAGAAAATAGAGTATGTCGACTCTGGAAATCAAGGACCTGCACGTCAGCATTGAGACCGAGCAGGGCGTCAAGCCCATCCTCAAGGGTGTCAGCCTGACCATCAACACCGGTGAAACCCACGCCATCATGGGCCCCAACGGCTCCGGCAAGTCCACCCTGGCCGCCACCATTGCCGGCCACCCCCGCTACACGGTGGACAGTGGCTCCATCACCCTGGACGGCGAAGACGTCCTGGAGATGACCGTTGACCAGCGTGCCCGCGCCGGCCTGTTCCTGGCCATGCAGTACCCGGTGGAAATCCCCGGCGTCACCATGACCAACTTCCTGCGCACCGCCAAGACCGCCATTGACGGCGAAGCCCCCAAGCTGCGCACCTGGACCAAGGACGTCAAGGCTGCCATGGCGCAGTTGCGCATCGAGCCCGAGTTCGCCGAGCGCAACGTCAACGAAGGCTTCTCCGGCGGCGAGAAGAAGCGCCACGAAATCCTCCAGCTGGAACTGCTCAAGCCCAAATTCGCCATCCTGGATGAGACGGACTCCGGCCTGGACGTTGACGCGTTGAAGGTTGTCTCCGAGGGCGTCAACCGCTCCATCGATGCCGGCGGGCTGGGCACCTTGCTCATCACCCACTACACACGCATCCTGCGCTACATCAAGCCGCAGTTTGTGCACGTGTTCGTTGATGGCAGCATTGCCGAACAGGGCGGCCCGGAACTTGCTGACCGTTTGGAAGAAGAAGGTTACGACCGCTACCAGGTTGCAGAGTCGGCATCGGCCTAACCGCCGCGCCACTCTCATATCGCCAAGAAGGTAATCATGACTGACATCAGCGAAACAAGCGAAGCGGTTGCCGCTGGGCAAACCAACCTCGAGGACGTCGAGGAAGCACTCAAGGACGTCATTGACCCCGAACTCGGCGTCAACATCGTGGACCTGGGCCTGCTCTACGGCCTGCACTACGGCGACGACGGCGCCTTGCTGTTGGACATGACGCTCACCACAGCGGCATGCCCACTGCAGGACGTCATCGAAGAGCAGGTGGAAGCCTCCCTGGGCCCCATCGTCGATGAATGGCGCATCAACTGGGTGTGGATGCCGCCGTGGGGTCCCGAACGGATCACGGACGACGGCCGCGACCAGATGCGGGCCCTCGGCTTCAACATCTAGTCCCCACCACAACTGACCCGCAGAAAACGGCGAAAATACACGGTTTTACCGTGATTTTCGCCGTTTTCTGCGGGTCAGTTGCTTAAACGGACGACGGCGGTACTTGCGTTTTTGTTTCCCGCTACACCTTGGGTACGGAGAAGGTGTCGCAGGCGGCCAGGTCGGCGCTTTGGTAGCCGGTGTAGAGCCACTTTTGACGTTGGGCGCTGGAGCCGTGGCTCCAGGATTCCGGATTTGTACGCCCTGTGGCTGCTTGCTGGATCCTGTCGTCGCCCACGGAGGAGGCCGCCGAGAGGGCGTCGTTGAGGTCCTGCTGCGTCAGTGCTTTGAGGAACGGCACCTTGGATCCCGGTGCCGGCTGCGTCGAGGCGTAGCGCATCCACACACCGGCATAGCAATCGGCTTGCAGCTCTGTGCGCACGGCTGCCGATTGTGCGCCCGTGGCGCCTTGATTTCCCTTGTTGATGGTGCCGGTAAGGTTCTGGACATGGTGGCCAAACTCGTGCGCCACCACATACTCTTGTGCCAGCGGCCCACCGGAGGAGCCAAACTGTTCCTCCAGCTGGGCAAAGAAATCCGGATCAAAATACGCCTTGTTGTCCCCGGGGCAGTAGAACGGACCCACGGCCGAGGTGGCCGAACCGCAGGCGGTGTTGACGCTGCTGCTGAAGATCACTGTCTTGGGCACCGAATACTTCACGTTGGACTGGGCCAGGTAACCGGGCCAGAAGCTGTTGAGCGAGTTGGCCGTGCCCAGAATCCGGCAGTCCAGGCGCTCATTGGCGTCCTGCCCGGTAAGGCAGCTCTCCAGACCGGCAGCACCGCTTTGTTCAATGGCAGGCTGTGTGCCGGTGTCGCCCAGCAAGCCTGAGAGTAGCTCCGGGTTGATGCCCAGCAGCGCGCCAATCAGCACCACGATTCCACCACCGAGTCCCAGCCCCACCTTGCCACCACGCCCCATGCCAGCCCGGCCCCTGTGGTCTTCGGCCTGCGACGGGTCCAGCCGGGCTCCCTCATTAAAAGTCATGGCAATAGCGTAGCTCCTGCCGATTGGGCTGCGGGGTAATGATCGAGGACAGTGTTTCGCTAGCATGTAGTCAATGCCATTCATCGACCAGCTCCATCAGTGGGCCCACACCGCCGGCCAGCGCACCGCCGTGGTGGTGGGTCAGCAGCGCCTCAGTTACGCGCAGCTCCTGGCCGCCGCCACGCCCAGCCCCGCTACAGCCACCCCCGCCACGGCCGAGGCTGTTGAGTTCATCGACGAGCCCAACAGCACAGCCCTGGCCGTCAGGTTCTGCGCGGCCGTGAACGCCGGCGCCACGGCGATGGTGGCAGACGCCCAATGGCCGCCCGCACTGAAGCTTCAGCTGCGGCATGCTGCGCGGCAATGGGCGTCCGACTGCGGGGCACCAGCCGTGCCGCCATTCCTGTTGGGATTGTCCTCGGGCACCAGCGGCATGCCCAAGGCGTTCACCCGCAGCAGCGCGTCGTGGCAGGAATCCTTGGGGCGCAGTGCTGAGTTTTTCGGGCTCACAGCGGAATCGGTGACCCTGGCCCCGGGGCCGCTAGCCGCCAGCATGAATCTCTATGCATTGGCTGAGTCCATCCATGCGGGCTCCACTTTTGTGGGTCTGCGCCAGTTCAGCACGGCGGCAGCGTTGGCAGCCTTGGCGGAACACCACGTCAACAGGCTGGTGGTGGTGCCCACAGTTCTAGAGCTTTTAGCCGGGGCAGGGTTGCGCCTGCAAAAGTCTGGCACGGCGCTGACATCGATCATTTGTGCGGGATCGGCCCTTTCGGACGGCGCGGTGGCCCTGGCCCGCGACTGGGCACCCAACGCCACCATCTACCAGTACTACGGCGCCGCCGAGTTGGGCTTTGTTGCTGCATCAGCCACTGCACCCGGCGAAGCTGCCTCAGCTCCGGACATCGGTGTGGGTTCGGCGTTTCCAGGCGTTCAAATCAGCATCCGGGACAGCTACGGAGTGCCCGTGGAGCAGGACGTTACCGGGACCATCTACGTTAAGAGCCCCTATGTGTGCGACGGCTATGCCTGGGGCGACGACGGCCTGGCCTTCGGCTCCCTGTCAGCCAATGCCCCGTGGCGCCAGGCTGGGCACGATGCCGACGACCAGGACGCACACGAGTGGTTCACAGTTCACGACAAGGGATTTCTGGACCGTGCCGGACGGCTGCACGTGCTTGGCCGCGCCAGCGACATGATCATCATGGCAGGGGCCAACGTTTATCCGCACGCCGTGGAGGCGGCCCTAGCCGCGGCCGGAGGCGCGGACTGGCAGGGCAGTGTTCTGGTGGCCGGGCGTGAGGAGCCCCTGCGGGGGCAGCGCCTGGTGGCTGGTATTTGCCTCAGTGAAACCCCTGCAGTCGAGCACCGCGAAGGCCGCACTGCTGACATGCTGGCAGCCTGCCGGGCTGCTGCGGCCAAACTCCCGGCATCCCACCGGCCAAGCCAGTACTTTCTGCTGGACACCTTGCCACTGACCGGCAGTGGAAAGATCAGCCGGGCCATCTTCATCCAGTGGCTCAATGAGGGGGACCCCCGTGCCAAGCGAATCCACTAGCCTGGCGCACGTGACCGGCCAGGCGGCCCGCACCACAGCCGTCATCGTTGCCGCCCGGCGCTTGCCCAACGCCAAGGCAGGCGGGCCCTACAAGCATCTCCGGGCACAGGAGCTTGCCGCTGCCGTGCTGAAGGCCCTGGTGGCGGGGTACGAGCTGCCCGCGGCGGAAATCAATGACGTCATTTTGGGCAATGCGACCGGCGGTGGCGGAAACGTGGCACGGCTCGCGGCCTTGAGTGCCGGCCTGCCGCACCACGTCCCGGGCCTCACGGTGGACAGGCAGTGCGGTTCGGGGCTCGAGGCGATAGTCCTGGCCTGCCGGCTGGTTCAGTCCGGCGCGGGCGAGTTGTACTTGGCCGGGGGAGTGGAGAGCATCAGCACAGCCCCCGCCCGTGCGCACCGCAACCCGGACGGCACTTTGGCGTTCTACCAACGGGCGCAATTCTCCCCGCTTGACCTGGGCGACCCAGACGCCGGCGTGGCGGCAGAGAACGTTGCCACGCACTACGGCATCAGCCGGAGCCGGCAGGACGCGTACGCCTTGGAAAGCCACCGGCGTGCCCTAGCCGCCACAGCCCGGGGGCACTTCAGCCAGGAACTGGTGCCGTTCGGGTCCCGCTCAGCAGACCAGGGCCCCCGCCAGAATCTCAACGCAGCGCTGATGGCCAGATTCCCGCCGGTCTTTGTGCCCGGCGGCACGGTGACGGCCGGAAATTCCTGCCCCGACAGCGACGGCGCGGCCGTTGTGGTGGTGACGTCCCTGGCCAAGGCCCGGATCATGGGCGCGGCGGGCCTGGTGTTCCGCGACAGCGCCGTGACGGGCAACGACCCCACTTTGCTGGGGGTGGGTGCCGCCCACTCAACCAGGGAACTCATGGACCGCACGGGCCTTGACGCCGCCGGCCTGGGCAATAGTCTGATCGAGTTCAACGAGGCTTTCGCAGCCCAGGTCCTCGCCGTTGCCGATCTCCTGGAGCTTGACCCGCAGATCTTCAACCACGACGGCGGGGCGCTGGCCTTGGGGCACCCGTACGGTGCCTCGGGGGCTGTGTCGGTGACGAGGCTGCTGGCCCAGGCGCGCCGCAAGGAAGCGCCCGGCGTCAATGCCGTGGCCATGATCAGCATGGCAGGCGGCATGGGCATTTCGGCGCAGTTCCAGTGGGCAAACCTCTAGCCACTGACACGGCGCAGCGGTTCCGGGGCTGACCCTCAGGGCCGGGGCGCGCCGTCGTCCTCGGGATCGCCCAGGCCGCGCGCCGCCAGCGCTTCCCCCGTGGCGCGCGCATAACCCACCGTGGCAATGACCACCGGCAGCGAACGGGCCAGAAGATTGCGCTCCAGGCCGCGGGCACGGGCGGCATCACGCACATCGGCAAAGGCGCCAATGACAAACGGAATGCTGCGCAGCATGAGCGCCACGGTGAGGGAGAACCGCTGCGGATCGGCTCCGAACCGTTCCAGCGGCTGGACCACGGCGGCCAGGCCGTCGAGGAGCTCATCCACGGGCGTGGTGGAGGTGAGAACATTTGAGGCCAGCACGGTTGCCACGATGGCCGCTATGACCTGCCAGGCCACCCACGGTCCATGCTGCCACCACTGGTACCCGGCAATCAGGACCAGGAAGACCAGCATGAGCCGGATGGCGCGCCACATCCGGTGCCAGCCCAGTCCGGCCACAAAGTGGGCCACCACAACCACCAACAGGGTCAGGGTCGTGACCACAACCCCAACCCGGGTTGCAAGGATGGGGGACCCCAGGGCCAGCACCGCCACGGCGAACAGCAGGATTGCCTTGAACCCCAGCCGCATGCGGTGCAGGGGCGAAGCGCCGGGTACGTAACCGGCCACCAAATGTGCGTGGCCACGCACTAGCCTGCCAGCTCCCGGTACGCGGCAACGCCCTGGTGGGGGTCGCCGTCGAACACCAGGGCACCCTTGTCCATGACCAGGACGCGTTCAAAAGTGGCAGCCAGCGCCAGATCGTGGGTGGAGAGGATGAGCTGTTGGGGCAGTTCTGCCAGCCGATCCATCAACAACCGGGTGTTGCGCAGGTCCAAGAGCGTGGACGGCTCATCCAGGACCAGGATGTCCGGGACCACCGCCAACACCGTGGCCAGTGCCGTGAGCTGGCGTTCACCGCCGGAGAGTTCGTAAATGCTGCTCTGCGCCAGGTGCTCCAGACGGTAGTCGCCCAGAATGGCCAGGGCCTTCTCCCGGCGTTCCTGCTTGCCCAGTTTCGCCCGGCGCAGGGACAGCTCGATGTCTTCCTGTGGTGTGGGCATCACCAGCTGTGAGAGCGGGTCGGTGAAGACAAAGCCAACGCTGCGCCGCACCGCAGCCGCCTCGCGGTGGGTGCTGCGGCCGTTGACCTCAACCGTGCCCGTGGTGGGCAGCACCAGGCCGTTGAGCAGGCGCAGGAACGTGGATTTTCCGGAACCATTGGCGCCAATCACGGCAATGCGCTGTTCTGTCAGGGTCAGGGACAGTGGAGCCAGAATAGTTTTTGACTCTTTGATGCGGGGATCGCTGGGGGGAATGCTGACGCTGGCTTGCACCAGGTCAATCCTGCAGTTCGGGGCGGGGCTCACGTGCGGCGTCGCACCAAGAGATCGGGGAACGCCTTGTGTAGGCTCAGGGCAATCAGCACAGCCAAAACGTTCTTGATGATGTCCCCGGGCAGGTAGATGGCGTCGGCCAGAATGGCTGTCGGTAGGCTCATGCCCTTGATGACAAAGCCCACAATTCCGCAGGCATGGATGACAACTGTTCCGGCCATGGCAGCTCCAAACAAGGCTGCTGCACGCCAACGGCTCCGAACCGCCCAAGCAGCCAGCAGGCCCACCACGGCAACGCCGAAGATGAAGCCGATGATGTAGCCGGCGGAGGGGCTGGCCAACACTGCCGGACCGGCACGGAACCCGCTGAAGATCGGCAGGCCAATGAGGCCCAACAGGATGTAAAGGCCCACAGCCGCAGTGCCACGGCCAAACCCAAGCACCAATCCGCACAGGCTGACAACAAGTGTTTGGAGGGTGATGGCCACACCCAGGGGACCAACATTGACCCCAGGAACGGCTATGGAGGCAGCCAACAAAGCAGCAAATACGGCAATGAGCGACAGGTCCATGGCGCCCCAGCGTTTCCGCCGTGAGTATAGACCATGGCGCGTGGGTGATCCGCCGGGCTGCGCGCCGGATGTACCCAACGTCTCATCCATCGACTGTGATGAAGTCATTATTGCTACTTTCAGTAAATTTCTCCGGGCGCAGGACTTCTCGGCCCAGGAACCTCGTTAGACTAGACAGGTTGTGCAACGATCGTCTTGCCCGCAAGGGCTCAGGATTCGTTTCGCGGCACATACCCGCTTACGTGAAAGGTTACTACGTTGATATCGGTCCAAGACCTTGAGTTACGTGCTGGAGCGCGCCTGCTCATGGACGAAGTATCATTCCGCATCGACAACGGTGACAAGATCGGACTTGTGGGCCGCAACGGTGCCGGCAAGACCACCCTGACACGTGTTTTGGCCGGTGAAGGACTGCCCGCAGGCGGCAAGGTCACCCGCACAGGTGAGATCGGCTACCTGCCGCAGGATCCGCGCACCCCTGACATGGAGCAGTTGGCCAAGGACCGCATTCTTGCCGCGCGCGACATGGACAAGGTCATCACCAAGCTGCGCAAGGCAGAACATGACATGGCCAGCGACGACGACGCCATCCGCGACAAGGCGATGCGCCGCTACGACCGCCTCGAGGCCGAATTCCTGGCTGCCGGCGGCTATGCAGCCGAGGCCGAGGCCGCAGCCATCTCCTCGAACCTGGCATTGCCCGAGCGCATCCTGAACCAGCCGTTGAAGACCCTGTCCGGTGGTCAGCGCCGTCGTGTGGAGCTTGCTCGCATCCTGTTCTCAGGTGCGCAGACAATGCTCCTCGATGAGCCCACCAACCACTTGGATGCCGACTCCATCGCCTGGCTCCGGGACTTCCTCAAGAGCCACAATGGTGGCTTGATTGTGATCAGCCACGACACCGAGCTGTTGGAAGCCACGGTGAACAAGGTCTACCACCTTGACGCCAACCGCGCCACGATCGACCAGTACAACCTGGGCTGGAAAAAGTACCTGGCCCAGCGTGAAACCGACGAGCGTGCCCGACGTCGGGAACGCGCCAACGCCGAAAAGAAGGCCGGCGTCCTCATGGAGCAGGCCAATAAGATGCGCGCCAAGGCCACCAAGGCCGTTGCCGCCCAGAACATGGCCAAGCGGGCCGAAAGGCTGTTGGCCGGACTGGAGGAAGTGCGCGCCAGCGACAAGGTTGCAGCGCTGCGCTTCCCGGATCCCTCGCCCTGTGGCAAGACTCCTCTGATGGCGGAAGGACTGAGCAAGTCCTACGGATCCCTGGAGATCTTCACCGATGTGAGCCTTGCCATTGACCGCGGCTCCAAGGTGGTCATCTTGGGCCTCAACGGTGCCGGCAAGACCACCCTGTTGCGCATGCTGGCCGGCGTTTCTAAACCTGACACGGGCGAGATCATTCCCGGTCACGGACTCAAGGTGGGCTACTACGCCCAGGAGCACGACACCCTTGATGTCAATCGCACAGTGCTGGAGAACATGCGCTCGGCCGCCGGCACCATGAACGACGCAGAGGTTCGCGGTATTTTGGGTTCATTCCTGTTCTCCGGCGACGACGTCAACAAGCCTGCAGGTGTTCTCTCCGGTGGTGAGAAGACGCGTCTGGCCCTGGCCACCATCGTGGCCTCCAGTGCCAACGTGCTGCTGCTCGATGAGCCCACCAACAACTTGGACCCCGCCAGCCGTGCGGAAATCCTGGGCGCCCTGAAGAACTACACGGGCGCCGTTGTCCTGGTCAGCCACGACGAGGGAGCCGTTGCGGCCCTTGACCCCGAGCGTGTTGTGTTGTTGCCCGACGGCGACGAGGACCTGTGGAACCCCGAGTACCTGGACCTCATCACCCTGGCCTGATATTCCTCAGCATGACCAACTGCCGTGTGCTGACTTCAGCGCACGGCAGTTTCTGTTGCCGCTGTTGTTGCCAGAAGTTGTTCATAGCTGATGGACAGCATGGCCTGGTGGCTTCCCGCCCCGGCCCACAACACTGGGTATTGTGCCAATGAGGTGTCTAAGAAGGTGCGGATGGGTGTTGGGTGGCCCAGCGGTGCCACACCGCCCACCGGCTGTCCGGCATGTTCTAGGACAAAGTCCGGCGTTGCCCGGCTGATCTTTGCCAGGCCGTGCTCACGGGCCACCAATTTGACGTCCACCTTGGCGGCCCCGCTGGCGAGAATCAGGAGGGGAGCGCCGCTGCATTCAAAGATCAGGCTGTTGGCAATGGCGCCCACATCACAGCCCAGGACGGCTGCGGCGGTGGCAGCGGTGGCCACCGAATCCGGCACCTCTATGACAGTGTCGGCAAGCCCTGCCGCAGCCAGGGCTGCGCGCACCTTCTCAACAATGGGGTTGCGGTTATCTTTGTTTGTCTCAGTGCTCACGCCTGACAGTCTATGACAAGACTCACAGTGTGGCATGCTGATGCCCGGTTCGTGGATCGGGTCCTAGAAACCCTGGGAATCGAGAAGCGCGTCCTCGGCTTCCTCGGCCGTGGGCCGAGCGCCCGGTTTCTTATTCGTGGGCAGCCGGCGCGGGTGGAACGCTGAGCCCCGCCCGTACATTTCCTCCACGGGAACACCCGATTCTTCCGCTTCAAGGGCGTCGAATTCGTCGTTGCGTCGCTGCATCCTGGCAGCGTAACCAAAGCCCACGAAGGCCAGGACACCGAAGGCTATCCACTGCAGGGCATAGCTCAGATGGGAGCCTTCATCGATGGACGGGGCTGGAAACGCCACAGGATTGCTGGCGGCCGCCGGTGTTTCGGTGGCCAGCTGGCCGTAGGCACCGGTCTTGATGGGATAGTCCAGCTGGGCTGCGTAGTCGTTGAGTTCAATCGAGGCCAACTGCCCAGCGGGGGCGCCACGGTCAAGTTTTGGCTCAACAGGCTTCAGCCGTGCCACCACCGTGACAACTCCGCTTTCGGGCTGCGGGACAACGTCCGGGTGGCCGGGCTGCGTGTAGCCAATGGGCAGCCAGCCGCGGTCAATGATGACGGTGTCGCCATTTTCCAGTTGCAAAGGCACCAGCACCTCGTAGCCGGGGGCGCCATTGAGTGGTCGGTTGCGAACCACCCGCTGGTCGGCTGTTTGATAGGTGCCCTTGAGCCGGACCTGTGTCCACTCTCTGGCCGGGTCCAGCGCATCAAAGTTGGCCGCCACGGCGTCGTAATCCACAATGGCGCCGGAATAGTTGTTTTGAATCTTGGTGATGTTCTCAACCACCGCATTGCGGCGGTTCATCTGCCAGTTCCCCAACGCCACACAGGCCAAAGCAAAAACGAGGGCTAGGGCGAAGTAGCCAACCCAGCGGCTGGAGAAAAGAAATTTGTACGTCTTCATGAACTAGGCGGAATCCTTAGGGCTCATCGGCAGAGTTTCCTTCCACAGCGACCGGCTTTGGAGGTAGTCCTCCAGCCAGGCCACGTGGTCGTGGCAGGCCAACCAGATCTTACGGCGGTCGGCTGTGTGAATCTTGGGATTGTTCCAGAGCAGCTGCATGGTGGCCGCCTCGCGGCAGCCCTTGCGGGAACAGATGGCTGCCTGGGGCGCCTCCTGGGCGGGCAGCAAATCAAAAATATTCACGGCGTGTGCTCCTGCGCGTCCAATGGTTCAGTCTTGACGTATTCGGCGGGGGCATCGACGTCGGGAACTATTTCCCCGGCAAGCACCTCGTGGGCGGCCGCATCCTCTGCAGCGTCAGCACCGGCGTCGACCGCGTACATGGGCGCATCATCGAGGAGGTCAACCGTGTCCTGGTGGGCGATATCTGATCCGCCGTTGGCAATCACCACTGCCACCCACGGAAGAATCACCGCGCCAATGACGGGAATGATTTTGAACCAGCCATCGAAGACAAAAATTGAGGCCAAACACACCATGCGGATACCCATGGCGGTGGCGTATTTCACCATGCGCTTGCGCATCTCGTCGCTGTGCGCCACTGCGGCATTGGTTATGGCGGGGACGTCGGCGGCAGGTGCGCCATGGCGGAACTTGCTGCGCCGGCCGGCACCGAACATCGGCGTAGCTGATTGCTCTTTCATCACACTCCAAGGGACCCTCCCATTCTCTCACTGCGGCTGTGCACAACCAAAAGCCAACTGTGTGCCCGCGGACCTTTCACCGTAGGATTCGTTAACAAGAGCGAATTTCGATGGGCCGGACGGATTCCAGGAAACGGAACCGCGACGGCTGTTACAACAATGAATGTGTTACAACAATGGAGGAATACATGAGTTCAGCGCAGGGCGCCGAGCGCCAGGGCCGCAGCGTTTTAGTCACGGGCGGCAATCGCGGCATTGGCCTGGCCATTGCACAGGCATTTCTGGCCAACGGCGACAAGGTTGCCGTGACGTATAGGAGCCCCTCCGAGCTGCCCGACGGCATCCTGGGTGTCCAGGCCGATGTGACCGATGCGGCGTCCATCGACGCAGCGTTCACCGAAGTTGAGGCGGCCCACGGGCCTGTTGAAGTACTCATCGCCAATGCCGGCGTCACCAAGGACACCTTGCTGCTGCGCATGAGCGAAGATGACTTCACATCCGTCATTGACACCAACCTCACGGGGGCGTTTAGGGTCATCAAGCGCGCCTCCAAGGGCATGATTCGGCTGCGCAAGGGCCGGGTGGTGCTCATTTCCTCAGTGGTGGGCCTGTACGGTTCGGCCGGGCAGATCAACTACGCGGCCTCCAAGGCCGGATTGGTGGGTATTGCCCGTTCGCTGACCCGTGAACTGGGTTCACGCGGCATCACGGCCAACGTTGTGGCACCGGGTTTCATCAGCACCGACATGACAGCCGCTCTGCCCGAGGACACCCAAAAGCAATACCTCGCCAGCATCCCGGCCAAGCGCTTTGCCTCCGCCGAGGAAGTTGCCAATGTGGTCCGGTGGGTTGCCAGCGACGAGGCCTCCTATATCTCCGGGGCAGTGATCCCCGTTGACGGTGGCCTGGGCATGGGCCACTAGGACCCACCCTGCCACTCCCATGCGCAGGGCGCCGTACTCGGTAGTAGCCGGGCGCGCCGATAAGATCGTGCAGGAGCGTTTCGTGTGGGGCTGCCCGCACAGTTTTTTGACTATTTTTTGCTAAACCTAAAGGAAATATTTATGGGAAAGCTTGACGGAAAAACAGCCATTGTCACCGGATCCTCACGTGGCGTGGGTGCAGATGTTGCCAAGTTCTTGGCCGCGGAAGGCGCAGCAGTTGTGGTGAACTACCGCCAGAAGGCCCCGCGTGCCAACAAGGTTGTTGCCCAGATCATTGAAGCCGGCGGCCGTGCAGTTGCCGTGGGCGCGGACCTCACCACCCAGGAAGGCGTCCAGGCCCTGGTCAGTGCCGCACTGGAGAACTTTGGCTCCCTGGACCTGGTGGTCTTGAACGCTTCGGGCGGCATGGAAAGCGGCATGGCTGAAAACTATGCCCTCATGCTCAACCGTGATGCCCAGGTCAACCTGTTGAATGCGGCCATGCCCGTCATGCCGGCCGGATCCCGTGTTGTGTTCGTCACCAGCCACCAGGCGCACTTCATTGAAACGGTGCCCACCATGCCCGAGTACCTGCCGGTGGCCAAGAGCAAGCGTGCCGGTGAGGATGCTCTCCGTGCCTTGATCCCCAACCTGGCTGCCGAGGACATCTCGCTAGTGGTGGTTTCAGCGGACATGATTGAAGGCACCGTGACGGCAACCTTGCTGGACCGCGCCAACCCGGGCGCCATCGAGGCCCGCCGCGCCGAAGCCGGCCGCCTGTACTCCGTGGCCGAGTTTGCTGCCGAAATCGCAGCTATGGCAACAGCCGATGTTCCCACGGGGCACACCGAATACGTCGGCGGAGCCGACTCCTTCAAATAGGCAACAGCCCTGCCTCCTTGGTGAGCAGGGAGCAAAAAAGGCCCGGGCCGGGTGAACTGCTGGATAGCAGGGCACCCGGCCCGGGCCTTTTTCTGTGAAATTGCTCTGGGGAAAAGCGTATGGCGCCCTAGATGTTGGCCAGCGCCAGCGCCACGTCCAGGTTGGGCAGGTTGATCTGGGCGTCGGCGGCCTGGCGCACAGCAGGTTTGGCGTTGAAGGCAACACCCAGTGCTGCCGCAGCCATCATGTCCAGATCGTTCGCGCCGTCGCCGATGGCCATGGTGGCGTCCTGGGCAATGCCGGACTCCCCGCTCCAGGTGCGCAGCTGCACGGCCTTGGTGGCGCGGTCCACCACAGCGCCCGTGATCTTGCCTGTCAGGTGGCCGTCCACGATTTCAAGATCGTTGGCCATGGCGTAGTCCAGGCCCAGCCGCTGTGCCAGGGGTGCCAGGATCTGCGAGAAGCCACCCGAAACGGCCGCCACCACGTGTCCGGCAGCCTTGGCTTGGGCCACCAGGCGCTCGGCGCCCACGGAGAGCACGATCTTGGCCCCCACGTCCGCCAGGACGCTTTCGGGGAGTCCGGCCAGCGTGGCCACCCGGTGGTGCAGGCTCTCGGCAAAGTCCAGCTCTCCGCGCATGGCCGCCTCTGTGACCTTGGCCACCTCGGCCTCCGTGCCGGCATGCGCGGCCAGCAGTTCAATGACTTCCTGCTGGATGAGCGTGGAGTCAACATCCACGATGATGAACTTGCGTGCGGCGTTCCGCAGGGAATTGGGCACCACGGCCGTGGTGATGCCCTCGGGCGTGGCCGTTGACAGGGCCCTGCGCAGGGAGGCGAGTGCTGCACGGGCTGTTTCGGCGCTGGTTTCCTGCGTGCAGGACAGTTCAAAGCTGGCGGCAGTAAAGCCGGGGTGGCTCTGGCGGTCTTCGGAAACGACTGTGCAGCCATTCGCGGCGAGCACTGCGCGGACCTGGTCCAGGGCGTCGGGGGAGAGCGTTTGGCCATAGCTAACTGCGGTGTATGAGGAGGGCATGAATGCATTCTAGCGAAACAGCGCCAGTGTCCGCTCATGACTCAAGGACGTGCTGGTTAGCGTTGGCTGCCTTTAGTGTCATAGGCTCCTTGTCTATGAGTGAAGTTCTGGGTTTGGCCGGTGTCAGCGTGGTCCGCGGCACTAAAACATTGTTGGACAACGTCGACTGGCGTGTTGCTGATGGTGAACGGTGGGTGGTTCTTGGCCCCAACGGCGCCGGCAAGAGCACCCTGCTGCAGATCGCGGGCGCCCGCATGCATCCCACACGCGGTGTTGCAGGCATCCTGGATGAGGTTATGGGCGCCGTTGACGTCTTCGAGCTTCGCCCGCGGATCGGCCTGGCCTCCGCGAGCTTAGCCGGGCAGATCCCTGAGCTGGAAAAAGTTCTCAACGTGGTGGTTACCGCCTCCTACGGCGTCACGGGCCGCTGGCGCGAAGACTATGAACGCGACGACGAGCGCCGCGCGTTCGGCCTCTTGGAAGAGTGGGGCGTTTCCACCTTCTTCAACCGCACCTTTGTGTCCCTCAGTGAAGGTGAGCGCAAGCGCGTGCAGATTGCCCGCGCCCTCATGAGCGACCCCGAACTGCTGCTGCTGGATGAGCCCGGCGCGGGCCTGGACCTTGCCGGCCGCGAAGGTCTGGTGCGCCGCCTCAGCGAGCTGGCTGCCGATCCGCTGGCCCCCTGCACCGTCCTGGTGACGCACCACCTGGAAGAAGTTCCCCCGGGCTTCACCCACGCACTGCTGCTGCGCGACGGCGGCGTGGTGGCACAGGGCCCCATCACGGATGTCCTGACGGAGGAAAACCTCAGCACCACCTTTGGCCTGCCGCTGGCCGTCACCAGCAACGACGGCCGCTACACGGCAACGGCACGCAACTAGTCCGGCGTCGACCTTTTATGTGTCAGTGGAACCAGGCTAAATGAACGCGCTCGAATCATTCTTCATCCTGCTGGGCGGGCTGTGGGCTGGCACCATCAACACTGTGGTGGGTTCCGGAACCCTGGTCACCTTCCCCATCCTGATTGCCCTGGGCATCACCCCTGTCATGGCCGTGGTCAGCAACGCCATGGGCCTGATCGCCGGGGGAGTCTCCGGGGCCTGGGGTTACCGCAGCGAGCTGCGGGGCATGCGGCACAACCTGGTGCGGCTCCTGCCGGCCTCATTGTTGGGCGGCATCACGGGCGCCTACCTGCTGCTCCACCTGCCGGAGCGGGTTTTCCTGTTTGTGGCGCCCGTCTTGATAATTGTGGCCCTGACGCTGGTGATCTTCCAGCCGCGCCTGCAGGCGGCCATCAAGGCGCGCCGGCAGAACGCCCCCAGCACCCGCTCCCATGACGTACTGATGGTGCTCCTGGTGTTTCTGACCGGCGTGTACGGCGGCTATTTTGTGGCCGCCCAAGGCGTGCTGCTCGTGGCGATTCTGGGCATCTTCATGAGCGGCACCTTGCAAAACGCCAACGCCGTCAAGAACGTTTTGGCGCTGGCGGTGAACTGTGTGGCAGCGGTTTCCTACCTGCTCTTTGCCCCCGACAAGATCATTTGGGCAGTGGTTGGGCTCATTGCCGTCAGCTCCCTGGCTGGCGGCTTCCTTGGCGCCAAAATTGGCCGCCGTCTGCCACCGCTGGCCCTTCGCGGCGTCATTGTGACCCTTGGCCTGGTGGCCCTCTACTTCATGGTGATGAAACTGGTACATGCATGATCGTTCACATTGACGACGCCGCCGATCCCCGGGTCAGCGACTATTTGTCCCTGACCGATGTGCAATTGCGCAAGGTGAAGGAGCCCGCCGAGGGCTTGTTCATCGCCGAAAGCTTGAAGGTGATCCGCCGCGCGCTGGCAGCAGGCCATCAGCCACGGTCGTTCTTCATGACCGAGCGGTGGCTGCCGGATTTGGCGCCCGTGTTGGCTGCTCACCCACACATCCCTGTTTTTGTGGGCACGGCAAAAATTCTGGAAGAGATCACCGGCTTCAACCTGCACCGCGGCGCCATGGCCGCCATGCACCGGCCCGATCCCGTCAGCATCCCCGAGCTGCTGGCCGGCGCGCGCCGCGTGGCGGTGCTGGAGGACGTGGTTGACCACACCAACATTGGGGCCGTGTTCCGCTCGGCCGCTGCCCTAGGGGTCGACGCCGTGCTCGTCACCCCACGCTGTGCTGACCCGCTCTACCGCCGCAGCATCCGGGTCAGCATGGGCACCGTGTTTCAGGTGCCCTGGGCCAGGTTGCCGGAGTGGCCGGCGGGCATGGACCTGCTTCATGAGGCCGGATTTACGACGGCGGCGCTTGCCTTGAAGCCCGATTCGCTCACGATCCATGAACTTGCCGCCCGCAACGACAGCAAACTTGCCCTCATCCTGGGCACCGAGGGCGACGGACTGAGTGCCGCGACGCTGGCCCAGACCGAGTACACCGTCATGATCCCGATGTTTTCAGGGGTGGACTCACTCAATGTGGCGGCGGCCAGTGCCGTGGCTTTTTTCGCCACCCAGCCAAGGCACAAGATGGCCTAGTAGTGTGAAGCCATGAAGATTGGTGAGAAGGTAGCGGATTTCGAATTGCTGGATCAACATGGCACGCCCCGGCGGCTCTCGGAGCTGGTGGCGGACGGGCCCGTGGTGGTCTTCTTTTACCCACTGGCCGGCAGCGGCGGTTGCACGCAGGAAGCGTGCCGCTTCCGCGACATGGAGGCGGAATTCGCCGCAGCCGGTGCCTCACTGGTGGGCATCAGCACGGACTCGCCGGCAAGGCAGTTGGCCTTTGCCACCGAAAACAACTTCAGCTACCCCCTGCTGAGTGACACCAAGGGTCATGTGGCAGACCAGTTCGGCGTCCGGCGCCGCTTGCTGGCCAGAACGCTGCCCACCAAGCGGGCAACATTCATCGTTGATGAGGACCAGATTCTGCAGTTCCAGGTAGCCAGTGAAACGAACATGGATGTCCACGCCGACCGTGCGCTGGCGGAACTGGGCGTGCGGGCTTGGTGATTTGGGCCCGACCCGGTAAAGTTTCTAGCTGGTCCTAGTGGCCAATCCATTTCATCAGTCTGGCAAAAACCAGACGATAACACTCTGAGGTTTATAGTGAAGCAGAACATCCACCCCAAGTACGAAGCAATCGTTTTCAACGACTTGGCTTCTGACACCAAGTTCCTGACGCGCTCCACCGCGACTTCCAAGAAGACCATCGAATGGGAAGACGGCAACACGTACCCCATCATCGATGTTGAAATCTCCTCAGAGTCGCACCCGTTCTACACGGGCAAGCAGCGCATCATGGACAGCGCCGGCCGTGTGGAGCGCTTCAACGCTCGCTTCCAGGGCTTCGGCAAGAAGTAATACTTCTTACCCCCAGTTTTTCCAACTGACCCGCAGAAAAGGTCGAAAAAACGCGTTTTTGACGCGATTTTCGACCTTTTCTGCGGGTCAGTTCTTGTTGGGGCGGAGTGCTGCTTTTGCGCATCCAATCCACTACTGGAGATGATGGAGCCATGGTTTCTTTTCTTCACGGCGAATACAAGGTTCATGGCGGCAAATTGGTGGTGGTCGACTGCAGTGTGGTCGACGGATTGCTGCACAACGTGCGCGTCAGCGGTGACTTCTTCCTTGACCCGGACGAGGCGCTCGATGACATCAACGCCGCGCTGACCGGGCTCTCCGCGGATCTGCCAGCGGCTGCGCTGAGCGACGCCATTACGGCCGCCTTGCCTGCCAACGCCGTGCTGTTTGGCTTCTCCGCGGGAGCTGTTGCCGTGGCCGTGCGCCGCGCCCTGACCAAGGCCACCAGTTGGCTGGACCACGACTGGGACATCATTGCCCCCACCGTGCTGCCCACCGCCATTAATGTGGCCCTGGATGAGGTACTGACCGAGGAAGTGGGTGCCGGCCGCCGCAACCCCACACTGCGCTTCTGGGACTGGGACGAGCCGTCCGTGGTCATCGGCAGCTTCCAGTCAGTGCGCAACGAACTGGACGCCGATGGCGTGCTCCGGCACGGCATCACGGTGGTCCGGCGGATCAGCGGCGGCGGCGCCATGTTCATGGAGGCCGGCAACTGCATCACCTACTCGCTCTACCTGCCGCAGAGCCTGGTGGACGGGCTCACCTTCGAAGACTCCTACAAGTTCCTCGATGACTGGGTACTGGCAGCCCTGGAAGCCGTTGGTGTGCAGGCTTTCTACGTTCCGCTCAATGACATTGCCACTGATCTTGGCAAGATTGGTGGCGCGGCACAAAAGCGCCTCAGCAATGGCGCCATGCTCCACCATGTGACCATGAGCTATGACATTGACGCCGAGAAAATGGTGCAGGTGCTGCGCATCGGCAAGGAAAAGCTCTCCGACAAGGGCCACCGCTCTGCCAAGAAGCGGGTGGACCCCCTGCGCCGGCAGAGCGGCCTGAGCCGTGCGGAAATCCTGAACGTCATGAGCGGAATGTTCACCGACCGTTACGGCGCCCATCCCTCAGTCCTCCGCGAGCACGAACTCGCGGAGGCGGCACGGCGGGTGGAGGCCAAGTTCGGCACTGAGGAATGGCTGCTCAGGATTCCCTAGCTGGGTACCCGGCTAGAGTGCCTGCACCCTGAGCGAGCGCAACAACTGATCGCGTTGTTCCAGCACAATGCGGCGAAGCCCCGTGGGAGCATCGCTGTGTTGATCCAGCCACGCATCAGTTCGCTGGATCACCGGATGGCTGCCTGGCTCTGTGCCGGCAGTTAGCTGCTGCCGTGCAGGATAGAGCCCGCGCACAATGCGCCCCGCAATTTCCAGGCTGCGTCCAGTCCAGACGTGATTGATCGCATCAAAGTAGGGTTCCTCAAACGGCTGGAGCATGGAGCTCGGGGCCATGGTGAATCCGGCGATGGTGGCGCTCAGCAACTCATTGCTCAGGCCGGTTCCCTGGACCATTTGCTGCCACAGCAGGTTTTTCTGTTCCGCGTTGGGGAAGGCCGCGGCGGCGGTGCAGTGGGCTGCCCGGAACTCGGCGGTGGTGTCAGCGGCAAGTTCAGCATCGAGTTCGGCCATGGTTGCGGTTCCCCGGGCAGCCAGGGACTGCCACAGTTGCCAGCGTAGATCGCCATCCAAGGTCAATCCGTCAGGCACGTCCACGCCATTCAACAATCCCCTGATACGGCCCACCACCGCATCACTGCTGCGTCCCACCACGGCCAGGGCGCGTGCCCACACCAGCTGCCCGTCGCTGCCGGGCAGGGCGTCAGCAAGGTGCTTCACAACGCCGGAGGTGAGCAGTTCCAGGGCCGCTGCGTGAAGTTCCGGGCGAGTGTACTGATTCAGGGCATAGCAGGCATTGTCCACCAAGGTCTGCAACACACTGATATCTGATTCAGTGCCGCTTTGAGCCACCACGGCCCCGATGTAGCTGGTAGCTGGCAGGAGGGCGTCCCGCGTGGCATTCCACAGCGCGGACCACACCAAACTGCGGGACAACGGATCACTGACGGCCCCGGCGGAGGCAAGCGCGGTGGTGAGGGATCCGGCGTCGAACCTTATCTTGGCGTAGCTGAAGTCCTGATCATTGAGCAGGACCATGTCCGGGGCGGGCAGGCCCGCGGCGGCACCGACCTCCGTCAGTTCACCCAGGACATCCAGGGTGAACGAATGGCCGCGCTCCAAGGTTGCGCCGTCGTGGTAGAAGAAGCCTACGGCCAACCGGTGCGGACGCAGCGCACTTTTCCCTGTCACGGGATCCACCGCCTCCTGCGCAATGCTGAAGGAGGTGACCCTGCCGTCCTTGACTGTCACCATGGGAGTCAGCGTGGACATGCCGGAGGTCTGCAACCAATCGTTGGTCCATGAGCTCAGGTCACGGCCGGAGGCGGCGCTGAGGGGCTTGAGCAGATCATTGAGCGAGGTGTTTGAGTAGGCATGGGAGGCGAAGTATTCGCGCGAGCCGGCCACGAACGCGTCCTGGCCAACGTAGGCCACCAGCTGTTTGAGCACCGATGCGCCCTTGGCGTAGGTGATGCCGTCAAAGTTCGCCTTGGCGGCTTCCACATCGGCGATGTCCGCCGCGATGGGGTGGGTGGTGGGGAACTGGTCCTGCACATACGCCCACGCCTTGCGCCGGCTCGCGAACAATGTCCACGACTTTTGGCCCCATTCGGTGGCCTCTGCGACAGCCAAGTGTCCCATGAAGTCGGCCACGGATTCCTTCAGCCACAGATCGTCCCACCAGGCCATGGTGACCAGATCGCCAAACCACATATGCGCCATCTCGTGCATGATGGTGTTGGCCCGCTGTTGATAGGCGGTGTCCGTGGCCCGGGAGGCGTGCAGATACGTTTCGGTGAAGGTCACCAGGCCCGGATTTTCCATGGCCCCAAGATTGTATTCGGGCACGAAGGCCTGATCGTACTTGCCAAAGGGGTAGGGGTAGTCAAAGAGTTCGTTGAAATACTGCAGCCCCTGCTTGGTGACCTTGAAAATTTCTGCCGCATCAAAGTGCGGCGCCAGGGAGGCCCGGCAATAGGCTGCCAGTGGGATGTCCAACCTCTTGCCTGCGTGGGAATTCTCCGGGCCGAAGACCATGGATAAGTGGTCTTCCACCTTGAAGTATGGGCCGGCCAGCACGGTGGTGATGTAGGTGGAGATGGGTGCTGTGGGTGCAAAATCCCAGAGGCTAGTGGGCTCGCCGCCAGGGGTGGCCTGCTGCTGGCTCACGACGCTCTGGTTGGAAGCCACTTGCCACGCCGATGGCGCAACAACGTGAAACGTGAAGGGCGCCTTGAGATCGGGCTGCTCAAAGTTGGCAAACACCCGGCGTGCATCCGAGGGCTCAAATTGCGTGTAGGTGTACGTTTGGCCGTCGGCTGGATCCACAAAGCGGTGCAGGCCCTCGCCGCTGGTTGAATACGCCGCAATGGCGTCCACGGTGACCTCGTTTTCCGGGGCCAGCGCCGGCAGGTGGATTCTGGCGCCATCAACAACCTGTGTAAGGTCCAGTTTTTCGCCATTGAGTACCACCGATTTCACCGCCAAACCCATGAAGTCCAGAAATGTGCCGCCGGAACTGCTGGCCGAAAAAGCAATGGTGCTGCGTGTGGGGAAGCCCTGCACGCTCGGGTCCTGGACCTGGCTCAGGTCAAGGTGCACGTCATAGTGGTGGACGCTCAATTGCGACTTACGGGCGGCCGCTTCGCTGCGGGCCAAATTAGAATTCAACACCCCGCCATTTAATCACGGCTTTGTTGCCCGCCTCACACCACAGCTGTTCCGGGCGGCTGCCTCACCGGCTGATTTCAGGCTGGCATGAGGTGAACGGCGCCAAACGCCAGGGTGGCGATGAGAGCCCACGCGCACATGGCCATGACGGTGGCGCGCAAGCCAGTGTCGAACAGTTCGCTCACCCGCACACTGGAACCCAACCCAAAGAGGGCCGCACCGAGGGCAATGTCTTGGGCTAGGGCGCCGGCTTCGATGGCCCCGTGGGACAACCAACCGGTGGAGCGCAGGGCGGCCATGAGCAGGAATCCAATAACAAAGAGCGGCACCACCGGAGGGAATCGCGGGGCTGCTGCGGTTTCACCCGTCACGGCATTTTGGGTCTCCTGGGCAATCCGTGCCTTGGTGTGGCGCCGGCGTTCCAAGACACCCGCCACACCCACAATGGGTGCCAGCAGAATCACGCGCGTTAATTTGATGACGACGGCGGCACTCAGGGCCACAGCTCCTGCCGTCTGGGCAGTAGCTACCACCTGGCCCACGTCGTGAACGCCGGCCCCCACCCACTGGCCAAACTGCAACGCATTGAGTCCCAGTGGGGTCATCAGAAGCGGCAAAATGCCGATGGCCAGGGTGCCGCACAGGGTCACCAGCGCCACGGGCAGCACCGTGTCCTCGTGCTTGGTGCCCCTAACGGCGGCCATGGCCCCGATCGCCGATGCCCCGCAGATGGAGAAACCCGTGGCAATCAGCAGCGGCGCATCGCCGTCGAGCCTAAATAGTTTTCCCAGGGCATAAGTGCCGGCAAAACTGAGCAGCACCACCGCGGCCACCAGGAGCACGCTGACCCAGCCAAGATTCACAATGTCGCCGAGGCTGAGTTTGAGGCCCAGAAACACGATGCCCACCCGCATCAAGTGTTTGCCCGCAAAGTTCAGGCCTGCACGCCACTGTCCCTGGCAGAGCCTTGACGTTCCGGGGACATTGACCGCTGCAATGCCAAGGACGACGGCGATGGTCATGGCGGGCAGCATCGGCACCAGGGCGTGAACCAACAATGAGACGCCCACTGCCAAGAGCGCCACCGCAAGCCCCGGGGCGAGCTTGCGGATGTTGGACAACAAGGCAGCTACCTTGGGGTTGCCGCCTTCGTTGCTTTTGTCGGAGCTTGCTCCGGCCGCTACCACGGACTGGGCTTGTAGTCCTTGAGGAAGACCCCGTACTGGTCCTCGCCGGATTCGCCCATCACGATTGGATCGTAAACCCTAGCGGCACCGTCAACCAGGTCCAGCGGCGCGTGGAACCCCTCTTCGGCCAGCCGCACCTTGGTGTAATGCGGCCGTTCGTCGGTGATCCAGCCGGTGTCAACGGCAGTCATGAGGATACTGTCAGTCTCCAGCATTTCCTTGGCGCTGGTGCGGGTGAGCATGTTCAGCGCTGCCTTGGCCATATTGGTGTGCGGATGCCCGGGACCCTTATAGGCGCGGGAGAACTGGCCCTCCATGGCAGAGACGTTGACAATGTATTTGCGGTGCGCCGTGGAGGCCTTCATGGCAGGGCGCAGCCTTGAGACGAGCAGGAAGGGCGCCGTCACGTTGCAGAGCTGGACTTCCAGCATTTCCAGGGGATCCACCTGGTCCACCACCTGGGTCCAGCTGTTGATCGTTGCAACATCGGGGACCAGTCCGCCGGCGTCGATGGCGGTGCCAGCTTCAATGCGGTCCAGGGAGGCCGAACCCATGGACAGTGCCAGGGCGGCAATCTCGTCGCCGGCCAGCTGCGGGTGTTCCATCATCTGGGTGGCCAGAGCCAGCGGGTGTTTGTCATGGGCGTGGCCGAAGGTGAGTAGTTCAGGCATGGGTGAGTCGGTGGGGAGCTCTTCCAGCTCGGCGTCCACCAACGGCTTGTATGCGTTCCCTGAGCGGCGTACCGTCTGGGCGGCATTGTTGATGATGATGTCCAGTGGCCCGGCCTCGTTGAGGGAGTCGGTCAATGCCACCACCTGGGTGGGGTCACGGAGGTCAATACCCACAATGCTCAGGCGGTGGATCCACTCGCTGCTGTCCTCCATGGCGGAGAACCGGCGTGCGGCATCCTTGGGGAATCGTGTGGTGATGGTGGTGTGGGCGCCGTCGCGGAGCAGGCGCAAGGCAATGTACATGCCGATCTTGGCGCGGCCGCCGGTCAACAGCGCCCTCTTGCCGCTTAAGTCTGTGCGGGCGTCACGCTTTGAGTGGTTGAAGACAGCGCAGTCAGGGCACAGCTGGTGGTAGAACGCGTCAACCTGGGTGTAGGGCTGCTTGCAGATGTAGCAGGGGCGGGGACGCAAAAGCGTCCCCGCCGTGTCGCCAGTGGTTGACGGCTTGAGTTTGTTGCCGCGAGTTTCATCGTCTATGCGGTCCGGGGCCGCCGTGGCAGTCTTTGCAAGCACTGCCTTGTCAGCCTCATTGACGGCGTCGCGCTTTGCCGTGCGACGGTACCGCTTGACTGCCTTGAACATCTTTCCTGTGGCCCGGCGAACCAAGACATAGTCGGGATGTTCTTCGTCATAGACATGGATGTTCTCCAAAACTTTAAGACAATTTTGGATTTCTTCGGGTGTTAAGTCAGGGGCAGTCACCCCATAATTTTAGCCTCTTCGGCTGAGGCAATTGACCGAATCGCTGAGACCTGGTTCTGCACAGCCAGGTCCACGGTTTCCTGTGACACTTGTTCGTGGCCAACGGCCAGTGCCAGTGCTTCAGGAATTTCGGCCGCGGCAGCCAAGGCAAGTGCCCGCTCCGCCTCATCGGGTGCCGGAACAATTTGACCCTTGCTCAGCACGGTGAGGCCGGACTCGGTGATGAGGAATCCCCGCGCCCTGTCCAGCTCCGGGTCAACGCCAATCGTTGCGCCGGACGGGACCTTGACGTTCTTGTCAATGATGGCCCTGCGCACAATGGCGCCTGGGCCCACAATGACCTTGTCCATCAAGACTGAATCTTGAACACGGGCACCCTCGCCAACAAATACGTCATTGGAAAGGACTGAGTTTTCCACCACGCCACCAGTAACAACAACGCCTGGTGCAACGATGGAGTCCAAAGCGGCCCCCACCGAATTGTGCTCGCCCCGAACAAACTTGGCGGGCGGTGAAACCGTGCTGCGTGTGTAGATGGGCCATGCGCGATTGTATAGATTGAAGATGGGCAGCGGGGAGATCAGGTCCATGTGGGCGTCGTAGTAGGAGTCGATGGTCCCCACATCCCGCCAGTAGTTCCTGTCCCGGTCCGTGGCATCGGGGATGTCGTTGGTGGTGAAATCGTAGACGTAGGCTTCGTCACGGTCCACAAAGTAGGGAATGATGTCCCCGCCCATGTCATTCTTGGTGTCCTTCTTGGCGGCATCTTGTTCCAGGGCCTCAACCAGGGCGTCGGCGTCGAAAACATAGTTGCCCATGGACGCCAGGAATTGGTCGGGGGCGTCCGGAAGGCCCGGAGTTGATTCGGGCTTCTCCACGAAGGCGGAAATCTTGTGGGCGCCGATGGCACCAGGGACTTCAGCGTTGTCAATCTCGATGACGCCGAATTGGTCGGCCAATTCCAAAGGCTGGCGTACCGCGGCAACTGTGGCGCGGGCACCGGACTTAATATGGCTCTGAACCATCTGCTCAAAGTCCATGCGGTAAACATGGTCGGCGCCAACCACAACAACAATGTCCGGTTCGGCGTCGCCAATGAGGTTCAAGGACTGGTAAATGGCGTTTGCGCTGCCCAGGAACCAGCTCTTGCCGCGTCGTTGCTGTGCTGGAACGGAGGCAACATAATTGCCCAATTGTGTCGCCATGCGCCAGGTTTCGGAAATGTGTCGGTCCAAGCTATGCGATTTGTATTGTGTCAATACAACAATCTTCAAGTAACCGGAATTTGCCAGATTGGACAAAGCAAAATCGACCAAGCGAAAACCCGCAAAAGGTACTGCTGGTTTGGCTCGGTCAGCTGTCAGGGGCATCAGTCTCTTGCCCTCACCGCCTGCCAAAACTATCGCCAAAACCTTCTTTACTGACATGTTTCAACCTCCCACAGCTTCACTGGTGCTCTTAACTGTGCCCCGTAAGGTTCACAACAACTTCACACTAGAACAATTTCGTCCGCACAGACTACCTTGAGTATGTGCGTATAGATATTGTGACAAAAGAGTTTCCGCCCGAAATTTACGGAGGGGCCGGTGTGCATGTTGCCGAGCTCAGCCGCGTCCTTGCTGAAAAGGTTGATCTGCGTGTTCATGCCTTCGGTAAAGAGCGCGATGCTGACTTCCATGGTGCAACCGTTACCTCGTACTCGGACCTGCCGGAATTAGCCCATGCCAACGCCACAATTCAGACGTTGGGCGTTGATCTGCAGGTAATTCCAGCCATCGCCGGCTCGGATTTGGTCCACTCGCATACGTGGTACGCCAACATGGCCGGCCACGTCGCCTCCTTGCTGCATGGAATTCCACACGTTTTGAGCGCCCACAGTTTGGAGCCCTTGCGTCCCTGGAAGGCTGAACAGCTCGGTGGCGGATACGCGGTGTCTTCTTGGGTTGAGAAGACGGCATATGAAGCGGCGGCAGCCATCATTGCTGTTTCCGACGGCATGCGCCAAGACATCCTGCGCAGTTACCCGGATGTTGATCCGGCCAAGGTGAAGGTGATTCACAATGGCATTGACGTGGCCACCTGGCAGCGCGATGAGAACGACGACGTAGTGCGCTCCCTTGGCATTGATCCTGACCGCCCCAGCGTGGTTTGGGTTGGGCGGGTTACCCGCCAAAAGGGTGTGCCGTACTTGTTGAAGGCTGCGGCCGCCTTGCCGCCGGAAGTCCAACTTGTGTTGTGTGCCGGTGCCGCCGACACGCCGGCCCTTGGTGCCGAGGTCAACGCCCTCATCGAAGGCTTGAAGGCCGAACGCGACGGCGTCGTTGTCATTGAGCGTATGTTGCCGCGAGCAGAGCTTGTCCAGGTTCTGAGCCACGCAACCGTTTTTGCGTGCCCGTCCATCTACGAACCCCTGGGGATTGTGAACTTGGAAGCCATGGCCTGTGGCGCCGCGGTTGTGGCCAGCGCCACCGGTGGAATTCCTGAAGTTGTGGCCCATGGCGAGACTGGGTTGCTGGTTCCGCTGGAACAGGTCAGCGACGGAACAGGGACCCCGCTGGATCCGGAGAAGTTTGTTGCTGACTTTGCCGCCGCCATGATCGAGGTTGTCAATGATCCTGCCCGTGCCCGCATCATGGGTGAAAAGGGCCGCCAACGAGCCCAAGATCATTTCTCTTGGGAGTCGATTGTGGAACAAACCCTTGATGTCTATAGGAGCGTCCTTCCGCAGGAGTAGCTCAACCGCTGCCATCATTGTGCTCCACTCTTGATTTGTTGAAGGCCCCGGTTTGTTGCTCGGGGCCTTCACTGCGCTTGGCAGCAGGGCCTGCCTGCGACGAGGGCGTCCGACCATTTGGGTCCGGGCCACTGCTGCCAGATGCTCCGCGCATGTTCTCTTCATCGTCCCGGATAAGTCCGTGATGGAAGTAGTTCCGGCGGGGGGTCTGACTCGGATCAAGGAGATACGGGGCCGTGAAGTAGGGCGTGCCGTTCTTGAGTGTCACGCTCCAGTCGCTGTGGTGCAGGAGAGAATGGTGGTAGCTGCACAACAAGACTGCGTTGTTGATGTTGGTATCGCCCCCGTTCTGCCACGGAATGATGTGGTGGGCCTCGGTCCAGTGCGCGGGGATGGTGCAATCGGGGTATGCGCAGCCCAGATCCCGGGCGAACAGAATTTTCCGCTGGACCGGGGTAAACAGCCGTTGCGTACGGCCCACATTGAGGATGGTCTGTCCTTCACCCAGATAGAGGCGGGTAACGTCCGGGTCGCAGAGTGACTGGTCAAAGAGGTGCAAGGGCACTGGGCCGCTGTAGGGTGTGAAGGCTGTCCCGGCGCCATCGCTGCGTTGGATGTCCGCTTCGCTGGTTGTGATGATCAGTTGCGTTTTTAGGCCACCGTTGAGCGGCAGCTTCCCAGTCCGGGCCGCAAGTTTCACGCAGTCTATGAGCCCGTCCAATAGTTTCTGCGCACGGGTTCGGCGATCCTTGACTGCAGGGTCGGTGCTGTTGGGGTCGATTGGATCCAGTCCGTCCAGCTCTTCCCACGACTCTGGGCGGGGGATACGCACGCCGTCGACAACCCATGAATTGTCACCGCTGTCCACGCCATGTTGGCCACTATCGTGGTCTGCAGGGTTGGGATTCTGCTCAAGCCCAGGTTCAACCTGCTGCGCTGAACCTTGTGGCGGGTATGGTGCTGCGGACTGTGCTGGTGATGCGGCCGGCGCAGTGGGTGGCGTCGATGAAGCGGGCGCTTGGGTCGAGGTGCCGAACAGATCCAAAATCTCGTCCAGCAGCTCAGAAGTTGTTTCTTCAGACTCAGCTGGACCTTTTACCGGACCGGACTCGTGCTCATTGTCCTCGCTGGGGTTGATAGCCCCGTGCTTGTTCGGGTTGGTAGCAGTTCCTATGGCGGCCATGAGGTGTTCGTATTGCTCAATGATCATGTGACCGTCGAAGTGAATCAAACCACGACGGGGCTTGCGAAAGAAGACACCTTGTTTGGCAATTAAGTCGCCTTCGGTGGGCTTTTGGCCGTCGGGATCCAGATGCGCCATGATGCGGTTGCCTGCGTGTCGAAGAAAGTCCGGGTCCGCTTCCTGTCCTGTCCGGACCAGACTGGCTTGCACCTCAAGAGCGCGGTCATCTGTGATTAGACCCGCCTTAGCAAGCCCTTGTGCTTCTTCAACGAAGTTGGAGATCATCAGGGCTTGATCTTCGGAAAGCTCGGCGTGAAAAAATGCGTCACCGACGGTGCCTTGCAGAGCAGGAGAGATGTTGCCGGTGATGGTGTCCCTCAGCGGCAGTAGTGTTTCACTCAAGCGGATTCTGCGACGGGCCTCGGTGGCACTGATCTTGGCCGACTGAACCAGCAACGCCACGGGTGCATGGACTCCGGTTTGCAGAAACCGGCCAGCCGCTACGCGCTGCGCCAATTCTCCGGCGACCTGGACTGTCAGTGCCTGCTGAAACCGGCCCAAGCGCTCCAAGTCCTTTGCCCACTGGACACATTCGCTGTCTGTCAGCGATCCAACGTTCAGGCCAAAAGGCGGAGCTGGCTGACTTTCCGGGCCGCCAGCAACGGCGGCGGTTCGTGTTTCAGCTAAGTGGAAGCTGTTCGTCGCTGCCTTGATGATGGCGGATGCAAGGTTGATGAGCTGGTGAATGTGTTCACCAACCCGTGGTTCTCCTGCTGTGGAGTCCGAGATTCCCGGCTCCCTTGCCGTTGCTTCCATACATATATTCTAAATCGAGGCACTGACATTCACGGCCGGATTCTGCCATCTGTGGGTAATTTCGGCCTTCGCCCGGCCTGTGCACTAACAAGGGCGGTTGCCGCACGATTGCGACCTTGAAGCCATGACAACTCGGTGACAGCTTCATTGGATTGTGGATAACTTCTGGCACGTCTTGCCTGTGGCGTGTAGCTTAGTACCAAGCCACCGGGCAGTGACGTTAATGGCTACGTTTACCGCCTACTCAGCACTCACAGCAGGGGTCGGCGATGAGGGATTGCCACACAACAAGGAACAGCTCCAGCATCTGCACCAAGATTGGGCGACTCCAGGGTTTGTCACCCGCGGTTCGAGCCGCGCCGAGTCCAGACGGCAGGACTCGACTGTGGTGGGCTTGCCGATTCTCACGGCAGTACCTTGTGGCCGCGGCAGTAAGCGCATTGCTTGTCCTGAGTGGATGCAGTCCATCGCCGCCGGGCACCGGTGCAACCACACCACCCGGGAGCGGCAGTGCCAGCAGCGGTATCCCGACTCCGGCCGCCACCACGCCGGCGCCCACTACTGTTGCTGCATACCAGCCGGCCACGGCCCAAGGTCCTGCCCAAAACGTACCCGTACCCGTGCTCCCGGAAAAGGCCAAGGAATTCAGCAAGGAAGGCCTGATCGCCTTCACCGAATACTGGTACGAGACCCTCGGCTACGCTTTTGAAACTGGCGATCCAGCTCCTATGATGGCAATCAGCGACCCCGGGTGCCGTACGTGTGAGGCCATGAAGAAGAGTGTCATTGCGGGCCATTCCGGTGGGAAATGGATAGTGGGAGGGAAAATGGTTATTGGCACTCCGGCTAGTTCATTTGCTCAGACGGCAGAGGGAAACTATCAAGCCATCACCATGGCACGGCAGGAACAGGTCAAATTCTTCAAGGCGGATAAAACCCTGTCGAAAGACCTCGGAGTCACTATTGCTGAGGGGGACATTCTTGTGGGAGTGCGCCAAGACGGACGTTGGGTGGCCACGACGGTTGAGCACCTTGATGGAAACAAGGGATCGTGAGTCCGCGATCAGGCCATTCGTGGACAATGACAATCATTCTATGTGTAGGACTTGTCACGGTCCCCAACGCGTCGTTCGCCTCCGACTATGGAGACGTCGAAGTTGGCTGGGGAAATAACGACGTTGAATCAGGAGCCTGGGGATTGATCCCGGGTTCCGATGGACTGCTCGAACAGACCCCTTCTGTCGGACCTGAAGACAAGTACCTGTATGAGGCTCGACTTGCGTGTGCCGACGGTGACAGCGTCATCTTCACTGCATGTGCCCAAGTGATGCCTTCCTGTTCGACTGGCACTGGCAGTGACCAGGGCAAGCCGGGTGTAGCAATATATTGGTACCGGGCTTCGAAAGCTAGCCCTTCGGTCTGGACATATTTGTCAGGGCCGGAATGCGTCTACGGTGAGAAGCCACGCGACATCCTTGCCGAAATTGCGGCGGCAATTGCCCGCGAATTCCAGCGGACACCCGTGGCGCCCGCCACGATCGGCAGCCAGCCGGGACCCCACACGCTGCGCGGCGAGGAAACCAACGTCTATGCCGACGCTGCCACCCAATCGTTCGATCTGACCATGCTCGGCCAGCAGGTCACCATCACCGCAACCCCGGTGGCCTACACATGGAACTACGGCGACGGCACCATTTGGGGCCCCACACCCCACCATGGCGCGCCCCTTCATGAAGACAGAATCGGTGAACAGACTCAAACCAGCCACATCTACACAGCAACGGGGCGGCTCGGTATCACCGTCACCACCCATTTCGACGGAACTTACAGCGTCAATGGTGGGCCCCAGCTTCCCATTCCAGGGCAGGGCAACATCCCCTCGGCACCACTTGGCCTCACCGTCTGGCGCGCGGAAACACGACTCTATGCAGACGACTGTCTACAAAACCCCAGCGGCGTGGGTTGCTAGTTAAGCAAAGATGCCCGACGGCGGCACCCGGGTTGGGCGCCGCCGTCGAGCATGAGATCAAGCATGAGAAAAGGGGTTACGCCTTGGAAGCCAGTTTGGCCTTCTGGATCAGCACCTTCTCATCAACGGGGCCGGCGGAACTTGCCCGCAGGGTGCGGTAGTAGTCGCGGGCCTCGTCCTGGCGTTCACGCTCAATGCCAGTGGCAATCGTGGCGCGCAGGTGCTCGGGGCCGTAGCCAAACGCGTCCACCAAGTCCAGGGCGTGTGGACGCAGTTTGGCCAGCACCCGGTTGATGTAGGGGGACAGGGTGCGGGCCCTTTGCATGGAGATGCGGCCGTTCATCAGGTACCAGTCCAGGTGCTTCTCGATCAGGCCCAGGCCGAACAAGTCGCGCAGGCGTGTCAGTACCTTCTTGGTTCCGGCGTCAGAGACACGGTTCAGGGCACTTGTGAATGCCTCCCATTGAAGCAGCTCGGCATGGGCGCGGGCAGCCTCAATGAGCTCATTCTGGTGGTCGTTGAAGACGGCTGCACCCTGCTCCTTGGGCAGCTTTGCGGCTTCCTTGAGCGCGGCAGCAACGTCGGCCACCATGGTCTGCACGCGGTCGGCGAGCATCTGGCGCTGGGTGTCCTCGTCCTTCAAAGCCTTGGCGGACTTTTGCGCGGATCCTGTATCGGCAACAAATTGTGCCACTTGGCGCAGGCCGGTCTTGTTCAGTGTCAAGTCAGCTGCCTGGCCAACAACAAACCGGGCCAGAATGCCAAAGTCCAGGTTGCGGAATTCCTTGCTGTAATCGGCCAGCAAACGCTTGGCTACCAGCTGCAGCAGGACCGTGTTGTCGCCCTCGAAGGTCACATACACATCGAGGTCTGCACGCAACGAGGTGAAACGGTTCTCCACCATGAAACCCGCGCCGCCGCATGCCTCGCGGCACTCCTGGAGTGTGTCCAGGACATGCCAGGTGCTCATGGACTTCAGCGCCGCAGCCAGGGTTTCCAAGTCTTGGCGGTCTTCGTCGGTGTCATGCTTGCCGGAGAACACGTCGTCGAACTTGATGAGCAGTTCCTCGTGGGCAAACGCGGCCGCGTAGGTGGTGGCCAAGAGCGGCAGGAGCCGGCGCTGGTGACGCTGGTAATCCAACAGGACCACTTCCTCTGTGTCCGAGGCCGCGTTGAACTGGCGGCGTTCGGTGGCGTACTGAATGGCAATTTTCAATGCCACTTTGGAAGCGGCCACGGCGGCTCCATTCAAGGAGACCCGGCCCTGCACCAGGGTTCCCAGCATGGTGAAGAAGCGGCGCCCCGGGCTGGTGATGGGGGAGCTGTAGCTGCCATCCGCCGCCACGTCACCATAGCGGTTGAGCAGGTTGGTGCGCGGCACGCGTACATGATCGAAGGCCAGCCGGCCATTGTCGATTCCGTTCAGGCCGCCCTTGATGTTGTCATCCAGGCCCTGAATTCCGGGCAGAAACTCCATGGTGGCAGGGTCACGCAAGTCGACGTAGAACGCATGCACGCCATGGTTAACGCCCTGGGTGATCAGCTGGGCAAACACCACCGCAGCCACACCGTGAACGGCAGCGTTGCCCAAGTATTCCTTCCAGGCGGCCGCGAAGGGTGTGTTGATAACAAATTCGTCGGTATCGGCATCAAAAGTGGCCGTGGTGGCAATTGCGGCGACGTCGGAGCCATGGCCAATTTCCGTCATGGCGAAACTGCCTGGAATCTCCAGATTCATGATGCCCGGCAGCCACTTGTTCTGGTGCTCCTCGCTGCCAAGGTGCATCACGGCCGAGCCAAACAGGCCCCACTGGACCCCGCCCTTGATCTGCAGGGACGGATCGGCAATGACCAGTTCCTCAAATCCGGCAACATTGCCGCCGTGGTCATCACTCCCGCCAAGCCTCGTGGGGAACGCCCTGTGCACGCCATCTTGCTCAACCAGGATGCCCAACTGCTTGAAAACCCGTTCGCGGTGCTCGGTGTGGCTCAGCCCCTCTATCTTGTGCAGCTCGGGATTTCCGGCCAGTTTCCGGGCGTCCAAACGAACCTGCGCCCACCTGCCAAGCAACACTTCACCGAGCGCCGCAACGTCAACTGTTGCGCCGTCGTCGTGAGCTGCGGGAGAAACTGGTGTCATTACATCGGTCATGATTTTCCTTCTGCTGCGGTTACTGATTGTTGGGGCGCGGCGGTGGAGATGAACTGCCCCACGCCGTCGAAAAGCCACGCCGAAATCTGTTCGGCCATGGCGGTGGCTGCTGGTTTGCTGGGATCCTCGGGTGCCTGGAGCCACAATTCGCCCGCGGTGCGCACCAGTCCGATCGCGGCCGTTGGCCAGTAGCCCATCAGGGGCGACGCCGGATCGCCCACCAATTGCTGCATCGGCTCGGCGATCATGGCTGTCACGGAATCGAAAAAGCCGCTCAATTCCCCTGAGGGCCGGGTGTCGCCGTCGGTGGGAATCGTGGCGAAAAAGTACACATTGGGTGAGGTTTGGGCCATCTGCAAATAGGCGCTGACCATGGCCGTCACGCCCTCCCGCGGCTCGCTTGCCCCTTGCCGGGCGGCAGCGATGGTGTCCTGCATGTGCCTGATGACCACGGCTCCCACGGCGTGGCGGAGTCCCGACTTGTCGCCGAAGTACCTGTAGAACACCGACTTCGACGTCCCCGCGTTGGCTGCAATGTCCTCCATGGAGGCGTCGGCGCCGAGCTGGTGGATGGCCCGGCGTGCCGCCTTAATCAACGCACGACGCCGTTCCTCACGGTGCACATCCCACCTCGCCGAACGCCCATCCACGGATGCTGAGCCGGTGGCTGGGTTTGGCTGTGGCGCGGCTCCGCTGCGGCCGGCCGCTGGGGCGGCTGTGGGTGCCCCGGACTCTTGTTGTAACGTGTTCACGATACTCAGCGTATCAGGTACGCTGAGTATCAGTAACAGACGGCGTTCTACCAAGAGAGAGCTTCATGACTACTCCAACAGCAGGCAGTGACAACGTGGCAACCACAACAACAGGCGCAGGCAGCCCGGGCATCCGCAAGGCCGTCGTGGTGGGCGGCAACCGTATTCCCTTTGCCCGAAGCGGGGGAGCCTATGCGCATTCCTCCAACCAGGACATGCTGACCGCGGCGTTGGATGGCTTGGTGGCCCGCTTTGGCTTGGCCGATGAGGAAATTGGTGAAGTTGCCGCCGGTGCTGTCTTGAAGCACTCCAGGGATTTCAACCTCACCCGTGAGGCTGTTCTGGGCTCTGCCCTGGCTGCAACCACACCCGCCTACGATCTCCAGCAGGCGTGCGCCACCGGTTTGGAAGCGGTCATTGGCCTCTCCAACAAGATCAAGTTGGGACAGATTGATTCCGCCATTGCTGGCGGCGTGGATTCAGCATCGGATGCGCCCATTGCCGTCAGCGAAGGATTGCGCACCATTCTGCTGGATCTCAGCCGTGCCAAGTCGCTCGGTGACAAGGTCAAGATCGCCAGTCGAATTCGCCCCAAACACCTTTCCCCCGACGCCCCCTCCACCGGTGAGCCCCGCACGGGGCTTTCCATGGGAGAGCACCAGGCCCTCACCACTGCCCAGTGGAAGATCAGCCGGGAGGCGCAGGATGAGCTGGCCTATGCCAGCCACAAGAACCTTGCCGCCGCCTACGACAACCATTTCTTCGATGACCTGCTGACCCCGTTCCGTGGCCTGAACCGAGACTCAAACCTGCGCGCAGACACATCCGTGGAGAAACTCGCCAAGCTAAAGCCAGTCTTCGGCAAGGCTCTGGGGGATGCGGCCACCATGACGGCAGGAAACTCCACTCCCCTCACCGACGGCGCCTCCACCGTGTTGCTCGCCTCCGAAGAGTGGGCCGCTGCACGCGACCTGCCGGTGCTGGCCGAAGTGGTGGACGGCGAAGCCGCCGCCGTTGATTTTGTTCACGGCAAGGACGGGCTCCTGATGGCTCCGGCGTTCGCTGTCCCGCGCCTGCTGGCCCGCAACGGTCTGACCCTTGATGACATTGACTACTTTGAAATTCATGAGGCCTTCGCCGGCACGGTGCTGAGTACGCTGGCCGCCTGGGAAGACGAAGAATTTGGCACCACACGCCTGGGCCTGGCCGGCGCTTTGGGATCCATCGACCGGTCCAAGCTGAATGTCAACGGCTCCTCGCTGGCGGCAGGCCACCCCTTTGCTGCCACCGGTGGCCGACTGGTGGCCAGCCTTGCCAAGCTGCTCCATGAGCGCGGCGAGGTGGACGGGCGCCCGGCGCGCGGCCTCATTTCCGTGTGCGCAGCCGGCGGCCAGGGCGTTGTAGCCATCCTGGAAGCGAGGTAACCCAATGACTTCCCCCAACAAATCAGCCGGCATTCGCGAACAGGCCGACAAGTACACCGAATTCGTTAGCCGGGGCTTCGGCAAGGATCTGGCCAAACGCCTGGGCCTGCCCCAGCCAGCCATCCTGCGCCGCTACACTCCCGCGGCCCCCTTGGTGGATGGGCCCATCCTTGTGGTGGGTTCTTCAGACGGGGCCGACGCCGTTGCAACAGTGTTGCTTCAGTGGCGCCAGGACGTGCGCCGGCACGCCACCCCGAAGGAAAAGTTGGGCGCCATTGTGGTGGTGCTGGATGAACTGGAGCACCCCAACCAGCTCTCGGCACCCATGCTGGCCGTGGGCCAGGCGCTGCGGGATCTCCACAGGAACGCCCGTGTTGTCAGCATTTCCCGCCCGGCCACCTCGGCCGACGAGCCCGGCATTGCCGCTGCACGCGCCGGTGTTGACGGGATCATCCGGTCAGTGGCCAAGGAGTTGCGGGCTGGCGCCACGGCCAATGGTGTGGTGCTGGCGAACGGCATTGCGGCGGATTCGCCCAGCGCCATGTCCGCCTTACGGTTCTTCCTCTCCGGCCGCTCCGCCTTTGTGGACGGCCAGTTCCTCACAGCCTCCTCCGAGGGATCCACGGAAGCGCCTGATTGGGACGCGCCCTTGAAGGGAAGCGTGGCAGTTGTAACAGGAGCCGCCCGGGGAATCGGGGCTGCCATTGCCCGCACCTTGGCCCGCGATGGCGCCACTGTCATAGCAGTTGATGTGCCGGCAGCGGGGGACCACTTGGCCGCCGTCGCCAATCAGATTCATGGCACGGCGCTGCAACTGGACATCACCCACCCGCAGGCCGGGGAGCGCATCCTGGAGCATGCAATCCAGCGCTACGGTCGCCTGGACATAGTTGTCCACAACGCCGGCATCACGCGCGACAAATTGTTGGCCAACATGGATGCCGCCCGGTGGGATTCGGTGATCGCCGTGAACATCGACTCGCAACTGCGCATGAACAAGGCGTTCTTGGCCAGTGAACACTTCAGCCGGAATCCACGCATTGTCAGCGTTGCCTCCACGAGCGGCATTGCCGGCAACCGCGGCCAAAGCAACTACGCGGCCTCCAAGGCAGGGGTCATGGGCATGGTCCGGGCCACGGCACCCTTGTTGGCGGCCCGTGGCGGCACGGTCAACGCGGTGGCGCCGGGCTTCATTGAAACAGACATGACAGCCAAGATCCCCTTCGCCACCCGTGAAGTGGCACGGCGCCTGAACAGCCTGCAACAGGGCGGCAAGCCCAGTGACGTGGCGGAGACCATTGCTTACTTCGCCTCGACGAACGCGGCGGGAGTCAGCGCAAACATTCTGCGTGTATGCGGACAGAACCTGGTGGGGCAATGACAGTCGACACAGTTTTGACCGAGATGCCCTCGCTCTCCAAGCTTTACGTCAATGCGGCAGCCACGGCGGCCAAGGCTCGG
Source organism: Arthrobacter sp. HLT1-20 (assembly GCF_054510895.1). Classification (NCBI taxonomy): domain Bacteria; kingdom Bacillati; phylum Actinomycetota; class Actinomycetes; order Micrococcales; family Micrococcaceae; genus Arthrobacter; species Arthrobacter sp. HLT1-20. The sequence continues at coordinate 78,598 of NZ_JBTNDR010000005.1, forward strand.
CTGACCCGCCCCGCCCTGGTGACAGGCCTGCCCGCACGCGCCGTGGAAGTGCGCGGCGTGCGGGCCGATCTTGCCAAGCTGACGGAGTTCGCCCACCTGATGGGCGAGCCTGCACGCGACATCCTGCCCTCGGGCTACCTGCACGCCCTGGTGTTCCCGGCGGCCATGAGCGTCATGGTCCAGGATGACTTCCCGCTGCCGCTGTTGGGCATGATTCATCTGCGCAATCAGGTGCAGCATTTTGCCCCGGTGCTGTTCAGCGACGAACTGTCTGTGCGGGCCTGGGCGCGGGATCTGAGCGGGCACAGGATTGGCACGCAGGTTCAGATTGTGGCCGAGATCCACAATGCCGACGGCACAGAACTGCTGTGGCGCGGCGTGTCCACGTACCTGGCCAAGGGTGTGTTTCTGCCGGGGCTGGACAAGCCCTCGCCGGCTCAGCCGCGGGTGGAGTTCGCGCCTCCGGTGCCCACCGCGCAATGGCAGCTGGGGGTGGATACAGGCCGCGCCTACGCCGCCGTCTCGGGTGACTTCAACCCGATCCATCTGAGCGTCCTGAGCGCCAAGGCCCTAGGTTTGCGCCGCTCCATCGCCCACGGCATGTATGCCGCGGCGCGTGTTTTGGCCACCGTGCCGCAGTCCAAGCCCCATTCCTTCAGCTGGGACATCACCTTCGATTCGCCGGTGTTCCTGCCAGCAACGGTGTCCCTGGAGGTGCTTGATCACAGGACGGACGACGGCGTATGGCTGAGTTCCGAGTTCACCGCATGGCACGCACGCAGCGCCAGAAAGTACTTCAGCGGAACAGTCACGGCAGGCTGCGCCTAGGTAACTATTGCAACTGGCCCGCAGAAATCGCCGAAAATACACGGTTTTACCGTGATTTTCGGCGTTTTCTGCGGGCCAGTTGGTGGGTGGCGTTGCCGCGCCACTGGTGATCGTCACTGTTGCTTGCGAGGCAGGAATCCTGCGGTTGCTGACGGTACTGCGACACCTGGATGGCGCATGCATTCAATTCGGCCAGCGCCGACTTGGGCTATGCGCAGCCGTCCTTGTCAACACGGCGCTGCTGTGACACTGGCGCCTCGCCAGCGACGACGCGTGCGCAGACACAAAGTGGCCCCAGGGTATGCGCCACGCCAACTCCCCGACTGGCGCATAACCCAGCAAAGAGCACCCAGCAGACCCCAGGCATTTCACAACACGCCCTCAACAAGCCAAGACAACCCGGAGACGAGGTCACCCCACCCACGCTGCCCAACTCACCCCATTTACGTATCAGTGGGCGAGGGCGTGGTGGGGCCCACGCGCCCGAGGGACCTGACGCGAGCTAGCGAGCCTCGGGAGCCGGTGGGGTCTAGTTGGTCATTGACTCTTCGTAGGGGTAGCCCTCAATGACCGACTGGATCCGTTCCACGGCCGCACTGTCCAGAGCGCTGGGCAGAACATTATTCCAGGCTTCCACGGCCACGTCGCCAAAGTTGTGTCCATGGCTGTGGGGCACGGATTCGCCCATGAACATGTCAAAGGCCACCTGGAGGTAGGTCACCAGGGGGATCCAGCGCATGGAGTCACTGACGTCGGGAGCTCGCCCGCCGGTCTCAGAACTGCCACCCAGCCATTCCGGCTTCTCCCAGATCAGCCTTGGTGTCAACCAGGTGACGGCGTCGGTGCCGTGTTGCAGGTACGCTATCCGCCCAGATTCCCACGGGCCGGGTACGCGGGCAAAATCGCCGCTGTTGGAAAGCCAGCGGACGTGCCGGCCGCCGTCGAACGTGGGCTGCCAGAGCGGGGTGCCAGGGTCTCTGGACTCTTGCAGGGTGCCCCACGGCTGTGAGTTGTTGGGGGCGCCGGAGAACACTGCTCCGTCCACGCTGCCGGTCAGATCAGCCACGTCAGTGAAAGCTGACTGCATGCCCGAGGCTCCAAGGCTCAGGCCATAAACCAACAATTTGGGTCGGTCCGCCACCGGCATCGACTCCCATTCGCTCCGCACCGCCTGGTACAGAGCCTGGGCGGATTCGCGTGGGAGGTTCTGGTGGAAGAGGAAGGACACCCAGCTGGGCTGGTACGAATACTGCATGGAGACAATCGCCGTGTCACCGTTGTGCAGGTACTCCAGAGAATCCACGGCCTGGCGCTCCAGCCAGCCGGAGCCCGTGGGGGTGGCAATCATGAGTGCCGCACGGTTGAAGCCGCCCGTGCGCTTGAGCTCCGCAACGGCCAGTTCGGCCCTGCCGGTCATGGAGCCCGCCTGCTCCGAACCGACGTAGACCCTGACGGGCTGTTGTGCCGGCTGAGAGGTGAGTTCCTCGATGGCGGCCGCCGTGGGGCCGCCACCAACAAAAGCCCGGCCCTGCATCCCAAGTTTCTCCCATTCCACAGCGGATTCCGGCCCGGCCGAGCGGAACTCCGAGGACGGCTCGCTGATGCCTTCAGGAGTGGTGGCATTCCGGGCGGCGAACACGTTGTCGGTGCCAAGCAGTGCGGCGCCGACCAGGAGCGACATGGCCAGCGCAGCAGTCAGGGCGCCCGTCAGCAGCCCGCCGGCCTTGACCAGCACCGGTTTCGCTGAGGCATGTGAGGCCCAGATCCGCCCCACGGCAGCCATTTTCCGCAGTCCCCAGTGGGCTGCAAAAACCACCCCTGCCACAATCACGGCGACCGCAAAGAAGGTGGCCAATTCCACGCCGTCAACAGGCGGCATCTCAACATTGCTGCGCACCTCGTTTTGCCACCGCACCGTCAGGGCGCCAAGGACAGCAACATACAACGCCACAGCGGCCGCAATCGCCAGCCAAGCCCACGGCGGCAGGGTGAGTTTGCGGGGGAGGGTGAGTATCCGGCGTCGCACCAGTTCGCCGGACACCGTCCTCAACAGCCAGGCTGCCCCCAAATAGCTCAAGCCAAATGTCAGCCCCACCAGGAAACCCTGAAAAAGTGCGGGCCGGGGGACAAGGGACGGAGTAAGCGCCAACCCGGCGGCGGCCATGCCTGCCAAAAGTGCAAATATCCGGGTGGAGCGACTGTTGTTCATCAAGCTAACCCTCTGACACGTGACAAATGAAAATATCAGCCTAGCCGGTACAAGGGGCCACTTTTGTCTCTTTGGACACAGGATTACGCGGGAATTTATGCCAGCGCAGCAGTACCGTAAGGGAATGGAGATACTTCACTTCACGGCATTTACAACCGACCCCGCCGGCGGCAACAAGGCGGGCGTGGTGCTTGACGCCGGTACCCTGGCTAGCGGCCAGATGCAGGAGATCGCTACACGGCTTGGCTACTCCGAGAGCGCCTTCCTCACACCGCGTGCGGATGCCAGCTACAGCGTGCGCTATTTTGCCCCCGCAGCGGAGGTGCAGTTCTGTGGCCACGCCACCCTTGCGGCGGCCGTGGCACTTGCCGAAGTCAGGGGAACAGGCCCCCTCATGTTCCATACCCCGGTGGGGGTGATCCCGGTGGGCACTTTTGAAAAAGAAGGCGTTATCCAGGCCACGCTGACCAGCGTTGAAACGCACATTGCGGAGCCTTCGGCACCAGTGCTTGGGCGGCTTTTGGGGGCGTTGCGGCTTGGTGCCGCTGATCTTGACCCGGCGTTGCCTGTGCTGGTGTCCTTTGCTGGCAACTGGCACCCCATAGTTCCAGTGGCTTCGGCAGCAATCCTTGCGTCTCTGGACTACGATTTTGACCAGCTTGCGGCACTCATGGCTGACCATGGTTGGGGAGCAACAGTGAATATTGTGTTCAGGCTCACAAGCAATTCCTTTGAATCACGCAATCCGTTCCCGCCGGGAGGGGTTCGGGAGGATTCGGCAACGGGGTCGGCGGCCGCATCCCTGGGTGGATATCTTCGGCATTTGGGCGAACTGGAATTGCCCGCAGAAATATCTGTTCTGCAGGGCCACCACATTGGCAGCGCCGCACAGCTGCAGATCGTCATTCCGGAAGCCGGCGGCATTCGCGTGTCCGGTGCGGCTGTGCGGCTTGGCGGGTTCAGTACGTGTTAAACCAAAGACTCCCTGAGAACCTAAGTTCTCAGGGAGTCTGTCCGTGCGCGAGAAGGGACTTGAACCCTCACCCCGTTTCCAGGACCAGCACCTCAAGCTGGCGCGTCTGCCATTCCGCCACTCGCGCAGGTGATGTCGGGAGCGATTCTTCTTTTCAGTGGAATCGTTGTCTCCCTCAGCAGCGATGAAAACAATAGCACGACTTTTGCGCAAAACAACAATCGAGTAATTCCCGTCCAAAATTTGGGCCCGCCGGGGGCCAACTGGGCCCAAACGGTAGGCTGAGTTGTACGCCACCGCACAAAGGAGTTTCCCTGTGAATACCGTCAGGCCCGAGGATGAAGTTGCAGGCATCTGCGCCGATCTCATCCGCTTTGACACCAGCAACTTTGCCGACAATGAAGGTCCCGGAGAGCGGGCTATTGCCGAGCACACGGCAGCCTTGATTGCCGAAGTTGGATTTGCGCCTGAACTGTACGAGTCCTCGCCGGGCCGTGCCAACGTGGTGACCCGGGTGGAGGGCAGTGATTCGTCCCTGCCAGCCCTGGTGGTGCATGGCCATCTGGACGTGGTCCCGGCGCAGGCTCACGATTGGAGCGTTGACCCGTTCGGCGGAGAAGAACGTGACGGGCTCATTTGGGGCCGCGGTGCCGTAGACATGAAGGACATGGACGCCATGATCCTCTCGGTGATGCGCTCCATGGGCCGGGAGGGCCGCAAGCCCAAGCGGGATATCATCTTTGCTTTCTTCGCCGACGAGGAAGCTGGCGGCGCCTACGGGGCGCGCTGGAGCGTGGACAACCGGCCGGAACTCTTTGCAGGCGCCACGGAAGCCATCTCCGAAGTGGGTGGCTTCTCCACTGACATCAACGGAAAACGCGCCTACCTGTTGCAGACAGCGGAAAAGGGTCTGGCCTGGCTCCGGCTGACGGCCCACGGCCGAGCCGGCCACGGCTCTCACATCAACACCGACAATGCCGTTACCCGCCTGGCCCGGGCCGTCACCCGCATTGGTGATCACCAGTGGCCCATCGAATACACGGACACCACGCGGGCGTTCCTGGAAGGCGTCTCTGAACTGACCGGCGTCGAATTTGACGAGTCAAACCCGGAAACGCTGCTCAGCCAGCTGGGCACTGTGTCCAGGTTTGTGGGCGCCACCTTGCAAAACACAGCCAATCCCACCTTCCTGAAGAGCGGCTACAAGGCCAATGTGATCCCGGGCACGGCTGAGGCCATGATCGACATCCGCACGCTACCCGGCCAGCATGAGCAGGTGCTGGAACTGGTGCGTGAATTGGCCGGCGATGGCATTGACATCACCACCATCCACAACGACGTATCCCTGGAAACTCCCTTTGCCGGCAATTTGGTGGATGCCATGATCGATTCCCTGCATGCTGAAGACCCCGGATCCACCGTGTTGCCGTACACGCTATCCGGAGGCACTGACAACAAGTCCCTGAGCCGCCTGGGCATCACCGGCTACGGTTTCGCCCCGCTGCAACTGCCGGCGGAGTTGGACTTCACCGGCATGTTCCACGGCGTGGATGAGCGGGTCCCGGTTGATTCCCTGAAGTTCGGTGCCCGCGTGCTGGACCGCCTGCTGAGCAACTACTAAGGATCGGCCATGAGCGTTGAACTAGGTGAACTTCTACCCGATGCACTGCTGGAACGGTTCCGCGGGCGCGCCAAAGGCTATGACGAACGCAATGAGTTCTTCCATGAGGACCTCGCCGAGCTGAAATCGGCAGGCTACTTGCGGATGTTCGCTTCCACGGACGACGGCGGACTCGGCTTTGGGCTGGAAAAGGCCGCCGCCGCGCAGCGACGGTTGGCAACGGCCGCCCCGGCAACGGCGTTGGCGATTAACATGCACCTGGTGTGGACGGGTGTTGCCCACCTTTTGTTGGTACAGGGGGATGAGTCCCTGCACTACGTGTTGACCGAGGCGGTGGCGGGGGAGGTGTTTGCTTTTGGCAATTCCGAGGCAGGCAATGACCAGGTGCTCTTTGACTCCAACACCGTGGCACAGCCGCTGGGCGACGGCAGCTATGCCTTTACAGGCACCAAGATCTTTACATCCCTGTCGCCGGCGTGGACAAGGTTGGGGATCTTTGGCAAGGACAGCACAGGGGAGGAGCCCGTGCTGGTGCATGGGTTTATCACCCGTGAAACTCCCGGCTACACCATCAAGGATGACTGGAACACCCTGGGCATGCGGGCCAGCCAGTCAAACACTACTGTCCTGAATGGCGCAGTCGCCCCGGCTGACCGCGTCTTTAGGAAGCTGCCGGTGGGTCCTAACGCGGACCCGCTGATTTTTGCCATCTTTGCGTGCTTTGAGACTCTCCTAGCGGCTGTCTACACGGGGCTGGGGGAGCGGGCCCTGCAAATAGGTGTGGCCACAGTTCACCAGCGCACGTCCAAGAAAAATGGTGGCAAGAGCTACGCGCAGGATCCTGACATCCGCTGGCGGATTGCCGACGCCGCCATGGCCATGGATGGGCTCTACCCCCAGCTGGAAGCCGTGGCCAGGGACATTGACCGGCAGGTGGACCATGGCGGCATGTGGTTCCCAAAGCTGGTGGGGCTGAAGGTCCGTGCCACCGAGACGGCCCGCACCGTGGTGGATCTGATCATTCGGGTGAGCGGCGGTGGCAGCTACTTTGCCGGGCATGAACTGGGCCGGCTGTACAGGGATGTCCTGGCCGGCATGTTCCACCCCTCGGATGATGAATCAGCCCACTCCACCATCGCCAATGCCTGGCTGGGACCCATCGAACCCTAGCGCCGGCGGCACTCAGGCCGGCCGGGTAGCGCAGTAACGTGCGGATAACGCGTGCGGGCGGAGAATCGTAACCACCCCGGCAACACGCTGGCAGGCCCGTTCCGGGGGGAAAGGCCGTTTGGTCTGGCCAAACGGCGAAAAACGATGAACTGTAAGACGGGTGATCCACATGTCACAAAAGCTAAGCCACGGAGATATTCAGCAGGTCGTCAAATCCCTCGACGAGTCAAAGACCGTCAATCTGGATGTTTCCATCCGCCAATTGGTGGAGAGTGTTGCCGGAGTAGTTTCCAACAAGGGCGATGAGCTCAGTCTGCACGTCTTGTGCTGCAATGAGTACTTCCTTGTCACCGGCATTGTTGCTCCACAACTCGAAGAGGTTAGGGGCCAGGCGGATTCAGTCCGCGAAGCCTTGGCCGAGTAATTATCGAGGCAACCCTGTGAGGGGAAAATCCATGGACCCGACAGCCCACACGCCGCACCGTCCCTGCCGGGGCGAGCGTTGGGGGCTGTCCGGGGAGGATCTGCTCTCACGGCTCAACGGCGTGGTCGATTTTGCCGGCTGGCAAGTCACGCGACTCGGAGGCTATGAGGAGTATCTGCCCGACTTTGGCGAAGGGTCAAGGGTCCGGTTCACCGACAAAATCCTTATTGAGGCTGCCCTGCTTGTCCTTGTGGGTGCGCGGGTGGCCCGGAATGCGCCTGAACTGGCGGCGGCGGTTGAGCGGCTCGCAACAGCGCTGGATGGGCAAGTTCGGAGCCCGCGCAACAAGTTCCTGATCATGCGATACCCGGAGATGAGCGCTTCAGTGGGTATTGGTCACGCCATTCTCAGCCATGCAGGATGGCCAGATTCCATGTTCGACGCCGTGTTCCGTTCCGCCCTGCTGGGGGGACACGCCGCCGGGGTTGAACGGCTGCCGTATCGATGGCTGGAATTTTCGTGGCTGAACCAGCTGGTGGACCCAACCCACGTGCCCAACTGGCGGCTTCAGGTGCAGGGATCCACCATCGCTTCCCCCACACACCCCATCTTCATGTCAGGTGATGATGCCTATGCCATCACCCATGCACTGATGTTTCTGGGGGACTTCGGGCTGCGGACTGTGGAGGAGATCGACAGGGATTTTCTCTCGCAGCAATTACAGTCCATCATTGCCTGGCAGCTGGCCGATGAGAATCTGGACATCGCCGGCGAAGCCCTCCTGGGCCAAGCCATTCTCGATCTGGAACCAACGAGGGCTGCAACACTCGGCGTCGAATCATTGCTTGGCACCTGGGATGAGCTGGGTTTTCTGCCCTGTCCCAGTTTCCGTGCTGATGAGTTTGCCGGGCTTGACGGGACTGCCCGCCGCTCCTACGCGTTCGAGCACACGTATCACACAACCTTTGTGGCTGGGCTGCTGTGTGGGGTCCTGCTACTTGAACCGCTACCCACAGGACTGGGTGGCTGGGACAGCACTGCCAAGCCGCTATGCCCGGTTCTTGCTGTCCCCACGTCACTGGAACTTCGCCACGCCGCGGAACGGGCCTACGCCTTTTGCCGCCGTGCGGGAATGGAGGGAGCTACGGAGCCAACCAGCAGCGCGTCCACTCATGCTTCGCCGACGGAACGGCTGCAACAGTTTTTCAATGGGCTTGCCCGCCCTCGCCGCCAACTTCTTTCGAACGCCGCCCAACAGCACCCGATGGATGCCGCGTCTCACCTGCTGCTCTCGGATGCCATCTTGCTGCTGGCAGCGCATGAGTACCGGCTGGATGTGGTTGGGACGGAACTAGCGGTGGCCGCCCAAGGCCCTGGCAACGTTACCGAAACGGCGCTGGCCGCCGCGAGTTACCTGCTCCAGCAACAGAACGCCGATGGGTCTGTTGGTGGCTGGGTGGCGGCTGCCTCCTCCGAGGTGGCCACGACCCTGACGGTTACATGCCTGGCCGCGGATGCCTTCCGAATCCTTGCGGACCGGCCAGGGCCGATTCGCGCCGTCGCGGCAGCTACGCCTGATCCACGGTCTGTTTGGTGCCCAGTGAATCCATGAGCGCCCTGAAACACGCCGACGGCCCCACTCCCAGCTCCTGCTCCAACAGTGAGCGAAATTCGTGAAACGCAAGCCAGGCAGAGGCAATGTTGCCGCTTTGGATATGGCTTTGAAGCAGGAGCAGCTGTGCGCTTTCACGCAGTGGTTCCAGCCAGGTGGCGGCAAGGGCAGCTTCCAGGGCCCGCCCCGAGGCACCCGCCTGCAGACACTGCAGCGCCAGCGCCTCCAAGCCGTCCAGGCGCAATTGCAGCAGCCGAGCCTGTTCGAACACCACCCAATCGTCATACCAACCAGGGAGAAGGTCTGCATGGTAGAGGGCATATGCCGCATCCGGGGCTAGAGTGTTGCCGGTTGCCTGGATGCTGGTGATCAGTGACTGGACGTTGTGAAAGTCTATGGCGACGTCCGGTTCCAACATCAGGAATTCGCGCGAAGGATGAACAAGGCCCGGGAGTTTGTGCGAAATTTGAAACAAGCTCGCCCGTAGATTGCCTGCCGACTGTGCCTCGGTACTCTCCGGCCAGAGCAGGTTTGCTAAGGAATTTCTTGACCGGGCCCCAAGAATGCCCAGCGCAGCGATGACGCGCTGTTGGCGGTGACCAACATCGACGGGTTGGCCGTCGAGTTTGAGGAGCCAAAAGCCCATAAGGTTGAGTTCCCACATATGAAATGACTCACAGCCCATGCTTCCCCCCAACCCCGACGCCGCCACAGTCAAGTGGACCGGCAAGCTAACCCTTTGCCCCATCGTGAGAGTCGTCTTTGCGATTGTTCACCCATCAGATTGATCATGGGCGCACCACCCTGTGGAGTCAATGAATTGAGGCGCGTCTTGGCCAATCGGATGAAGTCCTGCTGCAGCTGTTGACAGTCTGGGGGGACAGACAGCCCTGGTGCTTACCAGTCTGATGGCTGGTAACTGGGCGCTCAGTAAACAGTCAAGGTCCGCTCCACCCGCAGCACCTTGCGCCGCATGAGGTACTTTCGCTCCCCGCCCAGGTAGAGGGTGCTGCGTTCAAGCTCCCACTTGCCATATTCTGCATGTTCACGCAGGCGTTGGTAGGCGATGGGAACAGATTCGCCGGGGGACACTGTGATGAGTAGATATTCGTACTGGCGCAGAGGCGCCCCACGCCCCGACAGTGCCGGCTTCAGTGTTTCCCTCATGGACCGTCCTCTCTCAACAAGGTCTGCGAACTGCCGCTCATCTACAAAACCTACCTCTTGGCACGGCAGCCACCTACCGTGGAAGGCGAAAAGGACTTTCATGTTGGGGAACTGACTGGTACCGTCAATCGCATGAGCATTGATCCGCGCGAAGCACTGAGTGCATTGACCACAGCCTTGGAAGAACACTTGGTGGCCGCGTCAGCCCGCCGCGGGGAGGAAGACCCCATTGTTGAGGCCACTTTCTTGGGCATCATTGACGCCTTTGAAGCTTACGAGGAAGCACTTTTCGACGCCTTTGACGAAGTGACACCACTGGTTATCTACGGTGAAGACGGTGAAGATTTCGACGAGGAATCCGAAGAGGCGGACGGCGCCGATGATTCTGACGACGATCTTGAGCCGGTCTCCGAGTAGTTTTCCTGCGTTCGGGCAATGCCTGATTGTTCTTGATTCTTAAAGTGTGAGAGCCCTCCAAAGAGGGCTCTCACACTTTAACCGCCATTCGCGCCGAAACCACTGAGCTCTACAGCTGGGAGACCTCGTTCAACACGCTGAGGATCGGCTCGGGCAGCGGGGTCAGCGATGATTTGAGAATCTCGTTGAGCTGTTCCGGGCTTCGCGGGCCGATGACTGCTGCGGAGACTCCGTGGTGGTCCAGCAGCCAGCTCAAGGCCACGTCCAGTGGCGGCCTGCCCAACCCTTTGGCGGCTGTCAGGAGGGCCTCGGTGATGTTCGCCGGGCGGCCTTCCAGATACTTTTCCACGTAACTTCCCATCGTGGCACTGGCGCCCCGGGAGTCGCTGGGAATCTGCCCCCGATATTTTCCGCTCAAGACACCGCGGCCCAGGGGGGCCCAACAGAGCAATCCCGTGCCCACATGTTCGGCGGCGGGCACCACATGGTTCTCAACATCGCGGGCCAGCAAGGAGTACTCCACTTGGTTGGCCACAAGGGCCGTATCGCTCAGTGTTGCCGCGCGGGCCAACTGCCAGCCGTTGTAGTTAGAGACTCCGGCGTAGCGGACCCGCCCGCTGCTGACGGCGTACTCGAGGGCCCCCAGGGTTTCCTCCAGTGGCACGTTGTCATCCCAAATATGTGCCAGCCACAGATCCAAATGATCCGTTCCCAACCGTGCCAGCGAGGCATCCAACCCGGCCAGCATGGCGCGGCGGGATGTGTCCACCATGCGTTTTCCGTTGCGGTGGCTGATGCCTGCCTTGGAGATCAGGACAACGTCACTGCGGGGGACAACGTCACCCAACAGCTCGCCAAGTATGGCCTCGCTGCGGCCCTCCACATAGCTGACGGCTGTGTCCAGCGTTGTGCCGCCCGCGTCCACAAAGTCACGCAGCTGTGTCCGTGCAGCTTCTGCGTCAGTTTCTTTTCCCCAGGACATTGTCCCCAGTGTCAGCGCCGAGACGCGCAGCCCGCTGGTCCCCATGAATCGTTGTTCCATACCTGCAAGCTTACGGTGATCTGTATCCCCTTTTTTGCGTCCACCCCGCCGGGGAACGCTGTGAACTCGCTCATGCTTTAGGCTGAATCCCGTGAACTGGTTCGAAGCGGCCTTCCTGGGCCTAATACAAGGCTTGACTGAATTCCTTCCGATTTCTTCAAGCGCCCATCTATTCGTCGTCGGCAAATTCCTGCCTTCGGGCGCCGATCCCGGAGCGGCCTTTACCGCCGTGAGTCAATTGGGCACCGAAACCGCCGTGGTTGTCTTCTTCTGGCGAGACATTGTGCGCATCATCAAGGCTTGGTTCGGTTCCCTGCGGGGCCACGTGCCGCGGACTGACCCCGATGTCCGGATGGGTTGGCTCATCATCATCGGCAGCCTGCCGATTGCCTTGCTGGGTGTCATATTTGCGCACCACATCGAATCAACGCTGCGAAACCTTTGGCTGGTGGCCACCACGCTGATCGTCTTTGGGCTCATCCTGGCCGTGGCCGATTCAGTGGCCAGCCAAAAGAGGGAACTGAAAGACCTTTCGGTCAAACACGGCATCCTGTACGGCTTTGCCCAGGCACTGGCGCTCATCCCCGGTGTGTCACGCTCGGGCGGAACCATTACTGCTGGCCTTCTTATGGGCTACACCCGTGAGTCAGCTGCCAGGTACTCCTTCCTGCTGGCCATCCCGGCAGTCTTCGGCAGCGGATTCTACGAGCTCTACAAAATCGTCTCCGGACATGAGAATGCCGAGGGCCCCTTCGGGATCGGCGAAACCATTCTTGCCACGGCCATTGCGTTCGGCGTGGGATATCTCATCATTGGTTGGTTCCTGAAATTCATCTCGACCAAGAGCTTCCGCCCCTTTGTTTGGTACAGGATTGGCCTAGGTCTGCTGCTCTACATTCTGCTTGGCTTCAACGTCATCACGCCTGACTGACGGCCTCCCCAAAACACGCTTCGCACGTTTTGGGGCCCCGCGGCCGTTAGCGCCTTCCGGCCTCCCCAAAACACGCTTCGCACGTTTTGGGGCCCCGCGGCCGTTAGCGCCTTCCGGCCTCCCCAAAACACGCTTCGCACGTTTTGGGGCCCCGCGGCCGTTAGGCTTAGCTCTGTGAAAACTTGGAAGTCCCACGCCCTCCCGCAGCTGCCCGGCGTTATGCCCAGCATTCATCTGCATGAAACCAGCCAACAACGAGTAGTCGCCCTGCCTGACTCGGACCAGGCCAGCCTCTATGTCTGTGGCATTACGCCATACGACGCCACCCACATGGGCCACGCGGCAACCTACGTTGCCTTCGACCTGCTCAACCGGGCCTGGCGCGACGCCGACAGCACAGTCACCTACGTGCAAAACGTCACAGACATCGATGACCCCCTGCTGGAACGGGCTACCCGCGACGGCCAGGACTGGCGCGAACTCGCCCTGTCCCAGACCGCCCTCTTCCACGCCGACATGGAAGCACTGAACGTTCTGGCGCCCGAACACTACATCGGCGCCGTTGAGGCCATCGAGTGGATTGTTCCAGAAGTCCAAAAATTGATCGACGCCGGCCTGGCCTACCCAGTTGCCGGGACCGATGGCGAGCCTGACGGCGATATTTACTTCTCCGTTGAGGCCGCCTCGGCCGCGGCCAAGAGTTCCAGCCTGGACGCGCCGTGGTGGTTGGGCCAGATCTCAGGCCTGAGCCAGGAAGAAATGCTCCCCTTCTTCGCCGAACGCGGTGGGGATCCCGAACGTCCCGGAAAACGCCATCCCCTGGATGCCTTGTTGTGGCGTACGGCCCGCGACGGTGAACCGTCCTGGGAAGGCGACACCCTTGGCGCTGGCCGTCCGGGTTGGCACATCGAATGCACAGTCATTGCCCAGCGCTTCCTGCCCAAACCGTTTACTGTCCAGGGTGGCGGCAGCGACCTGATCTTCCCTCACCATGAGATGGGTGCGGGCCACGCCTATGCGCTGGGCAAGACGCCCATGGCCCAGCACTACGCCCACACGGGCATGGTGGGTCTTGACGGCGAGAAAATGAGCAAGTCACGGGGCAACTTGGTGCTTGTTTCGGTTTTGCGTGCAGAGGGTGTTGACCCCGCGGCCATCCGCCTGGCCATCCTGGCCCACCACTACCGCAGCGATTGGTTTTGGACCCAGGAACTGCTTGTTTCGGCCCAGGACCGCCTAGCGCGCTGGCGAACAGCTGTTGCCGTGGCTCCGGAAGGAACGGCCATGCCGTTGCTGGCGGAAATGCGGGCGGCCATTTCACAGGACCTTGACGCCCCGCGCGCGGTGGCGGCCATTGACGCCTGGGCTGCCCATGCCAACGCTGTCAGCCGGGATGCTGCCGAAAACTCCGTGCGCGATGCTGCGCTGGTTTCGGATGCCATTGAGGCGTTGCTGGGTCTGGAACTCTAGAAACTTCTCGTGGGGAACGGGCCGGCCCTAGGGCTGGTCCGTTCCGCGCCGGCGCAAGTAACGTTCAAATTCCTTGGCAATGGAATCACCGGTTGCCTCCGGCAACTCGGCCGTGTCTTTTGCCTCCTCCAACTGCTTCACATAGGCAGCAATTTCGGGGTCCTGGGCCGCGAGGTCGTTGACGCCGCGCTCCCACGCTTGGGCGTCGTCGGCCAAATCAGCCGTAGGCAAGCTCACGTGCAGGAAATCTTCAATCTTGTTCAACAGGGCCAGCTCGGCTTTGGGGGAGGGTGCCTGGGCCACATAGTGCGGCACGGCCGCCCACAGCGAAACAGTGGCCAGTCCGGCTAACATCGACACCTCATTTAAAACCCCCACGATCCCAATGGGCCCCTCGTAGGCGGACGGCTCCAGGTTCAAACGCGCGGCGAGTTCGGCGTCGTCGCACGAAGCCGAGACGGGAATGGGCCGGGAATGCGGCACATCGGCCAGCAGGGCGCCCACCAGGATCACGTAGTTCACGTGCAGGGCTGCAGCCTTCGCCAGCAGCTCAGCCGTGTAGGCGCGCCAGCGGTAGGACGGTTCAATGCCGTGCACCAAAATGACGTCCACATCCGTCCCCGGAATGCTGGCCTTGGCAATTTTTGTCACAGGCCACTTGATCTTGCGCCGGCCGGAGGAGTTCAGCCGCACCTCGGGGCGGGTGAATTGGAAGTCGTAGTACTCATCCGGTTCAATGACGGCCACTTTTTTAGCCCCCCACAGCTTGTGCAGGTACTTGAGCACATCACTGGCCGCCTCACCGGCGTCGTTCCAGCCTTCAAAGGCTGCCAGCATGACAGTCACCCGGTCCTCGCCAGCTGCGGGGGTTAGCAGCAGCCCGGGTTCGCTTGATTCCGCATCATTGAATCTGCTCACGGCTCCAGCCTAAGGCTCTGGGCGCCGATGGCAATACTCACCACGCGGGTGACCGCTTCAAAAACCGTGCAGCCTTTTACGCCCCGTAGACTAGAGGCATGCTTTCACCCAGTGCCGCCGCCGCGCCTCCTGCGACTCCTGCCCCTCCCGCGCTAAAAGCTGTCCTCTGGGACATGGACGGGACCCTCGTTGATACGGAACCCTATTGGATTGCCGCCGAAATTGAGTTGGTGAGCGCCCACGGCGGGCAATGGGATGAGGACAAGGCGCACCTGTTGGTTGGCAGTGCCTTGGACACCAGCGCCAGGATTCTTCAGGAAGCCGGCGTCAAGCTCTCGGAGCGGGAGATCATTGACCACCTCTCCCATCAGGTTATTGCCGGGATCCGCCGCGAACTGCCGTGGCGTCCGGGAGCCAGGGAACTGCTGGCGGACCTGCACAACAGGGGTGTGCGCTGCGCTCTGGTGACCATGAGTGAGCGCAATCTGGCCGCTGAAGTGGCCCAGGCGCTGGACCACGAGTACTTTGAGTTCCTGGTGACGGGTGATGAGGTCCAGAACGGCAAACCTCATCCGGAACCGTACCTGATGGCCATCGACATGCTCCGCAAGACCGACCCCTCCATCACAGCTGCCCACTGCGCGGCATTTGAGGACTCGGTTCCCGGGGTTGCCTCCGCCATGGCGTCAGGGGTTGCCACGATCGCCATCCCCAACGCCGTGCCGCTGGCTGATGACATCCGCCGCACCACCTGGGAGAGCCTGGCGGGCAAGACGTACGACGACGTCAATGCGGTTGTCGCTGCCAAGCTGGCCTCCGCCGGGGTTGCTTTGTGAGTAGTCCTGCCAACGGCACCAAGGCCCGCCGTGAGGGTTTTGTCATTGGTTCGGTGCGCGGCACCCCCATCATCTTGGCCAATTCATGGTTCTTCATTGCCGGTGTGACGGTGCTGATTTTTGGCCCCCAGTTGCAGGAGAACTTTGCCGGCCTGGGTGCGCGTGCTTACGCCGTCGCCTTTGCCTATGCCCTCCTGCTGCTGTTCTCGGTGCTGGTCCACGAACTGGCCCATGCCGTTGCCGCCAAGTTGTTCCGCTGGCCAACCCACAAGATCGTCCTGAATTTGTGGGGCGGGCACACGGAGTTTGATTTCAGCAAGGCAACCCCCGGAAAGGCGCTGGTGGTGGCCTTTGCCGGCCCCATCGCGAACTTTGTGCTGGCCGGCCTGGGCTTTCTGGTCCAAGGCGCCCTGCCGGAACCCACGTCCCTGGGGACTGCCATTGCCCTGCTGCTGGCCAACATCTTTGTCTGGGCCAACCTGCTGATCGGCGCCTTCAACGTTTTGCCCGGCCTGCCGCTGGACGGTGGACGCCTGGTCGAGTCAATCGTGTGGAAGTCAACCGGAAGCCAGGAGAAGGGCACCATTGCTGCCGGCTGGGCCGGGCGCATCATTGTGGTGCTGCTGGTCCTGGGCGCACTCGGAATTCCCTACCTGCAGGGCGGGCAGCCTGAATTGACCACCTCGTTCATCGTGATCCTGATGGCCGGATTCCTGTGGGCGGGCGCCTCGGCCGCCATCAAGGGGGCCAGCATCCGCCTGCGGTTGCCAGCCATCAGTGCCGGCACGCTGGCCACACCTGCCATCAGCGCCTCCAACGCCTGCACAGTGGCCCAGCTGTGGACACTGCGGGGAGCGTACCCCCATGAACCCATTGTCTTGTACGGCGCTGACGGCCGGCCCTCCGCCGTGGTTGATGAATATGCCCTGGCCCATGTACCACCCGAAGTTGCGCCAA
Organism: Arthrobacter sp. HLT1-20; assembly: GCF_054510895.1. Taxonomy (NCBI): domain Bacteria; kingdom Bacillati; phylum Actinomycetota; class Actinomycetes; order Micrococcales; family Micrococcaceae; genus Arthrobacter; species Arthrobacter sp. HLT1-20. The sequence goes on from NZ_JBTNDR010000005.1 coordinate 95,173, forward strand.
CAACCCCCGCCACGGCCGTGGCCAGGAGCCTCTCACAAGGGGCCTATGTGCCCGACGTGGCCAAGGGCGAGGAGCTCGTGGCGTACTTGGCCCAGCTCCCGGACACCGAATATGCGGTGATCAACCTGGATGGCAGGGTGACGGGGCTGCTGAGCCAGGCGAAGGTTGTTTCGGCCATCACCGGCAGGCCCGCACCCTAGGACCCCGCGTCCCCACAGCATCCGGCTCGCCTCAACGGGCCAACACCACTAACTTTTTCGCACCAACACGTTAGGACTTACCCATGACCCACAGCGATGCCAGCATCGAGACCTCCTCGCAACCTCATGGCGCCGCAGCCCGGCGCGGGCCGTTCCGCGCCGGTGAGCGTGTGCAGCTGACTGACGAGCGTGGACGCATGAACACGATCACCCTGACCCCGGGAACCGCGTACCACACGCACAAGGGCTTCCTGAATCATGATCTGCTGATTGGCGCCCCCGAGGGCTCCATGGTGGAAAGCAATGTGGGCCAGCAGTACCAGGCGCTGCGCCCGCTGCTCTCCGACTTTGTGCTCTCCATGCCGCGCGGGGCAGCCGTGGTGTACCCCAAGGATGCCGGCCAGATCATCACCATGGGCGATATTTTCCCCGGCGCCCGCGTGGTGGAGGCCGGCGTTGGCTCCGGCGCCCTGTCCATCTCCCTGCTCCGTGCAGTGGGCGACAACGGCTACTTGCACTCCTTTGAGCGCCGTGAAGAATTCGCCGACATTGCCCGCGGCAACGTGGAAACCATCTTTGGCGGACCGCACCCGGCCTGGAAGATCTCGCTGGGGGACTTCCAGGACCAGGTGGTTGAGCAGGAAGCTCCCGGCAGTGTTGACCGCGTTGTCCTTGACATGCTGGCCCCCTGGGAATGCCTTGACGCCGTGGCAACCGTGCTGGCACCCGGTGGCGTGTGGATCAACTATGTGGCCACCGTGACTCAGCTGTCCCGCACGGCCGAGGCCATCCGCGCCGACGGCCGCTTCACGGAGCCCGACGCTTGGGAATCCATGGTCCGCGGCTGGCACCTGGAAGGCTTGGCCGTGCGCCCCGACCACCGCATGGTGGCGCACACAGGATTCTTGATGGTCACCCGCCGGCTGGCCGACGGCGTCACCGGCATGACGCTCAAGCGCCGCGCCTCCAAGACCGACTTTGCCCAGGAAGACCTGGACGCCTGGACTCCCGCAGCCGTGGGCGAGCGTGCAGTCTCGGATAAGAAACTCCGCCGTGCCGCCAGGGACGCCTCCTCAACCGTGCAGACGCGCCGCACCAAGAGCAAGGTCGCCGACGAAGAGACCGCCGCCGACGCATAGCACTACACTCAGCAGTAACAGCCGCACCCGGCTCCGGAAGGATCATTTGTCATGAGCGAATCACAGCACCCCACTCCCGACATCCCTGCCACAGGCGCCCCGGCGCCGGGTTCGGCCCAGGCCAGCTATCTCACCGGTCCCGGCCAGCAGGCCGTGTTGGAGCGCCAGCTCAACGTGCTCCGTGACAAGGCGCGCAACCTTGACCGCCAGCTTGCCTCGGCAACTACCAACAACTCCAAGCTCGTGGCCATGCTGGAAACTGCCAAGGCTGAGATCCAGAAGCTCCGCACCGCCCTGGAGCACGACGGCGAACCCCCCTACAGCTTTGGCACCATCGTTGCGCTCAACCGCCACAGTGCCGCCGGTGGAGTCAGCACCGCCGTGAGCCAGGAAAGTCTGGACATTTTTGCCTCGGGCCGGAAGATGCGTGTGGGGTTGAGCCCGCTGCTGCGCATGAATGACCTCAACGTGGGCCAGGAAGTGCTGCTCAATGAGGCGTTCACAGTCATCGCCGGACTGGGCTATGAGCGGGTGGGCGAACTTGTCACCGTCAAGGAGCTGCTGGGCACCACCCGGGTGCTGGTCATTGGCCGCGCCGACGAGGAGCGCGTGGTCCGTCTGGCCGGCGCATTGCAGGGCGGCGCCGTCAAGGTGGGGGATGCCCTGACTGTGGACGGGCGCACGGGCTACGCCCTGGAAAAGATCCCCCGCTCCGAGGTGGAAAACCTGATCCTGGAGGAAGTGCCGGACATTTCCTACTCCGACATTGGCGGCCTGGCGTCCCAGATCGAACAGATCCGCGACGCCGTGGAGCTGCCCTTCCTGCACCCGGACCTCTACCGCGAACACGGCCTCAAGCCGCCCAAGGGCATCCTGCTTTATGGCCCCCCCGGTTGCGGCAAGACACTCATTGCCAAGGCTGTTGCCAACTCCTTGGCCAAACGGGCCGCCGAACGCTCCGGCGTGAAGGACCAAAAAAGCTACTTCCTGAACATCAAGGGTCCTGAACTGTTGGACAAGTACGTGGGCGAGACGGAACGCCAGATCCGCCTCATCTTCAGCCGCGCCCGCGAAAAAGCGTCGGACGGCAGCGCCGTGGTGGTCTTCTTTGACGAGATGGACTCCTTATTCCGCACGCGTGGGACGGGTGTGTCCTCGGATGTGGAAACCACGATCGTGCCCCAGCTCCTGAGTGAGATCGACGGCGTCGAACGCTTGGACAACGTGATTGTCATTGGTGCCTCCAACCGTGAGGACATGATCGACCCCGCCATTCTGCGTCCCGGCCGCCTGGATGTGAAGGTCAAGATCCAGCGCCCCGACGCCGAGGCTGCTGCAGACATTTTCGCCAAGTACGTCACTACTGCGCTGCCCTTCCACGCCGACGACGTGGCCGCCAACAACGGGAGCCTGCAGGAGACCGTGGATGCCATGATTCAGCGCACGGTTGAGGCCATGTACGCCACGGACAAGTCCAACGAGTACCTGGAAGTCACCTACGCCAACGGCGACACCGAAATGCTGTACTTCAAGGACTTTAACTCCGGTGCCGTCATCCAAAACGTTGTTGACAGGGCCAAGAAGTACGCCATCAAGGACCTGCTGACACACGCCGAAAAGGGCATCCGCATTGAACACATGCTCCGTGCCGTGGTGGACGAGTTCCGCGAACACGAGGATATGCCCAACACCACCAACCCCGACGACTGGGCCCGGATTTCCGGCAAGAAGGGCGAGCGGATCACCTACATCCGCACCATTGTGCAAAGCAAGGAAGGTCAGATTCCCGGCAAGACACTGGAACCGCTGGAAACGCTGAGCAACACGGGGCAGTACCTGTGAGTGTTGTGCGGGTCATGGGGGCGGAGACCGAATATGGCATCCATGCCCCCGGTGGCAGCTCGTTCAACGCCACCTGGCTCTCCACCCAGGTGGTCCATGCCTACTCGCAGGAGACACGGCAGCGGGCGGCCGCCGGCGGGGAGACTCGCTGGGACTACACCGACGAGGATCCGCTGGCAGATGCCCGCGGCTGGTCGGTGTCGCGGAACGCGGCCCACCCCAGCCAGCTCACGGACAGTGAACCGGAACTGACCGCGGCACAGATCGCCCTGGAGGGCGGCGAAACCGGGGACCCGAGTATTCCCCTCATGATGAACATGGTGCTGGGCAACGGTGCGCGGCTCTATGTTGACCACGCACACCCCGAATACTCATCACCGGAGGTGACCAACCCCCTCGACGCCGTACGCTGGGATGCAGCCGGGGACTTGGTGGCCCTGGCCGCCGTGCGCCGCATTGCCGCAACCCCGGGCCTGCCGGAAATCAACCTGTACAAAAACAACACCGACAACAAGTCGGTGTCGTACGGCAGCCACGAGAACTACCTGATGCCGCGGCAGGTGCCCTTCAAAAACATTGTGTCCGGGCTGACGCCCTTCTTTGTGACCCGGGCCATCATGTGCGGCGCGGGCCGGGTGGGTCTGGGCCAGGACGGCTCCGGCGTGGGGTTTCAGATCAGCCAGCGGGCTGACTTCTTCGAAGCCGAGGTGGGTCTGGAAACCACCATTCGCCGCCCCATCATCAACACCCGGGATGAACCCCATGCCGTGGCGGAAAAGTACCGCCGCCTGCATGTGATCATTGGCGACGCCAACCTGAGCCAAGTCTCCAACTATCTCAAATTTGGCACCACAGCCCTGGTCCTGGACATGATTGAGCACGGCAACGCCCCGGTTCTGGAGTTCGCCGACCCCGTGTCCACGCTGCGCGAGATCAGCCATGACTGGCAGTTGCAACAAAAGCACCTGCTCCGCGACGGCACCAGGGTCACTGCCCTGGACGTGCAATGGCGCTACCTTGACGCAGCCAAGGCCCACGCCGCAGCCAACGGCTCCCTTGACCCAACCAACGGTGATGGCCACACGGCTGCGGTCCTGGCCAAGTGGGAGGAAGTCCTCACAGCCCTGGGCACTGACCCCATGAGCCTGGCCGGCCAACTGGAATGGGTGGCCAAACTCAATCTGCTCCAGCAGTACCGGGCCCGGGACAAGATGGCCTGGAATGATCCCCGGCTGGGCCTGATCGACCTGCAATGGTCAGACGTCCGCCCGGAAAAGGGCCTCTACTACAAGCTCCTGCAGCACGGGCGCATGCAGCGCCTCGTCACGGATGAGTCCATCGCCGCAGCAGTGTTGGCGCCGCCCACGGACACCCGGGCGTATTTCCGCGGCAGGTGCATCCAAGAGTTTGGCGCCCACGTGGTGGGGGCCAGCTGGGATTCGGTCATCTTTGAGCTCCCACAACTTCGCAGGCTCCAACGGGTGTCCACGAAGGAGCCCTTGCGCGGCACACACGCCCTCACCGCTGAACTGTTTGATGCCAACACCGGGCTGGCGGACTTCCTGGCCCAGCTGCTCGCCGGCCCGCATTAGCGGGAGCCTCAACACAAACGTCTTGGTGGCGCACAAACGGAGCAGGTCCGTGGCAGGATGGAAGCAGATACCAGCTACGGGTATCAGGGAACCGGACAAGAGGGACTAACCATGGCTTCGCAGGAACAAAAGAACGTTTCCTCCCGCACCGAGGATGAGCACGTCGATGAGGCGCCCCTGCCAACCCCGGCACCGGATTCGGGTGCCGCCCAGGTTGCCACCTCCGGGGTGGATGACCTCCTTGACGAGATCGACGGCGTGCTCGAATCCAACGCGGAAGAGTTCGTCCGCGGCTTCGTGCAAAAGGGTGGACAGTAGCGTCTCATGGATGCTCAGCGCAGAAGTGAGTTTCCGGCGCTGGAAGCCGCCGGCTCGTCGTCGTCGTTCTTTGACTACGTGAGCCGCAGCCATCCCGGCCTGTTGCCCTTTGGCCAGACCCTGCCACCGGGCAGCATGCCGGCCACGCCGCACGGCACCACCATCGTGGCGCTGACCTGCACGGGCGGGGTGGTCATGGCGGGTGACAGGCGCGCCACCATGGGATCCATGATTGCCAACAGGCACATTGAAAAAGTGTTCCCGGCTGACAGGTACTCGGTGCTGGGCATTGCGGGCACGGCGGGCATCGCCATCGACATGGTGCGCCTGTTCCAGGTGGAGCTTGAGCATTACGAGAAAATCGAAGGCACCCTGCTGAGCCTTGAGGGCAAGGCCAACCGGCTCGGCGCCATGGTCCGGGCCAACCTGCCCATGGCCCTGCAAGGCCTGTCAGTGGTTCCACTTTTTGCCGGCGTTGAGCCGCACGAGCCCGCCGGGCGCCTGTTTTCCTATGACGTCACAGGGGGCCGCTACGAAGAGCTGGAGCACCACAGCATTGGCTCCGGGGCTGTTTTTGCCCGGGGTGCACTGAAGAAGCTGTGGCGCCCGGAGCTGACCGCCGATGAGGCGGTTGCGGTGGCAGTTGAAACCCTGGTGGATGCGTCCGACGACGACTCCGCCACGGGCGGGCCTGACCTGGTGCGGCAACTCTGGCCTGTCGTCTACCTGGTTACCCAACAGGGTGCCACCCGGGTCAGCCCCGAAACCCTTTCCGCCGTGGCACAAACCATTACAGCGCGGCGAACGGCCGAACGCCGGGAGGCATAAGATGGCGCAACAGTTCTATGTTTCCCCCGAACAGGTCATGAAGGACAGGGCCGACTTTGCCCGCAAGGGAATTGCCCGCGGCAAATCCGTTGTTGTCCTCAGTTTTCGCGACGGCATGGCCCTGGTGGCCGAGAACCCTTCGCCGACCCTGCATAAAATCGGTGAGATCTACGACCGCATAGCCTTTGCCGCGGTGGGCAAATACAACGAATTTGAAAGCCTGCGCCAGGCCGGCGTGCGCTATGCCGATGTTCGCGGCTACTCCTATAACCGGGTGGATGTGACGGCCCGGGGCCTGGCCAGCGTCTATGCCCAAAGCCTTGGTGCTGTATTCACGGCCGAACAAAAACCCTTCGAGGTGGAACTGGCTGTTGCCGAAGTGGGGGAGCGGGAGGGGGCAGACCACATCTTCCGCTTGAACTTTGACGGCTCCATTTCAGATGAGTCCGGCTACCTGGCCATGGGCGGCAAGGCCGATCTGGTGCAGGCAACCTTGGCCAAAGTGTGGAGCGCCGGAGCGGATCTTGGCCAGGCGCTGCGCTGGGCTGTCAGCGCCCTGGAGGCGCCCCGGCTCGAGGCCGCCACAGCAGGTGCCGTCACGGCAACCCCGCTGGGGGCTGCCACCTTGGAGGTTGCGGTCCTGGCCCGCAATGCGTCGGCCGCCGGTGGCACATACAGGGCATTTAGGCGCTTGAACGCTGCAGAGGTTGCAGCGCAACTGAAGACAACGTAGAAGGGATTTAACTGGTGGACAGGCGAATTTTTGGGATTGAAACCGAGTTTGGTGTGGCCTACTCGGCCCCGGGCTCACGGCCCTTGTCGCCGGAGGAAGTTGCCAGGTATCTGTTCCGCAAGGTGGTCAGTTGGGGACGTTCCTCCAATGTGTTCCTGCCCAACGGGTCACGCCTCTACTTAGATGTGGGCTCCCACCCCGAGTACGCCACGGCGGAATGCGACGGCATTGCCCAGCTCATTGCCCACGACCGTGCCGGTGAAGCCATCTTGAACGACCTTGTCCACGAGGCGCAGGCCAGGCTGGAACTGGAAGGCTACTCCGGGCAGATCTTCCTGTTTAAGAATAATGTGGATTCCGCAGGCAACTCCTACGGCAGCCATGAGAACTACCTGATCACCCGCAAGGGCGAGTTCAACCGGTTGGCGGACATTCTTATCCCGTTCCTGGTCACCCGGCAGCTCATTTCCGGGGCCGGCAAGGTTTTACCGGCCCAGCAGGGCGGGCAATTCGCATTTTCCCAGCGTGCCGACCATATTTGGGAAGGGGTCTCCTCGGCCACCACGCGTTCGCGACCCATCATCAACACCCGTGATGAACCCCACGCCGACGCAGAGTTGTACCGCCGCCTGCACGTGATCGTGGGGGATTCCAACATGTCTGAGACCACCACCATGCTCAAGGTGGGCAGCGTTGACTTGATTCTGCGCATGGTGGAGGCCGGCTCCATCATGAGTGACATGCGCCTGGAGAATCCGATCCGCAGCATTCGCGAGATTTCCCACGACATCACGGGCAAACACCCGCTCAAAATGGCCGACGGCCGGACCATGACGGCGATCGAGATTCAACGCCACTATCTAGACAAAGTGAGCGGCTTCGTCCGCTCGCACGGGGCCCACAATGAGCTGGTGCCCCGGATTCTTGACCTCTGGGAACGCACCCTGGATGCCGTGGAAAGCGAAAACTACTCCAGCATCGACACCGAAATCGACTGGGCCATCAAGGCCAAGCTGCTCGGCGCCTACGCCGACCGCCACAACGTCGCCTGGGGTTCACCGCAGGTGGCCCAGCTTGATTTGCGGTACCACGACATCTCCGTGGACAGGGGCCTGTTCAACATGCTCGAACGCCGTGGCGCCGCCGCGAAGGTGGCTACCGCCGAAGAAATCCTTGCCGCGGTGGATACGGCCCCCGCCACAACGCGCGCCCACCTGCGCGGCAAGTTTGTCAGCGCGGCCAGGGATTCAGGGCGGGACTACACGGTTGACTGGGTTCACCTGAAACTCAATGACCGCTCCCACCAAACAATCCTCTGCAAGGACCCGTTTAAGAGCAGCGACGAACGCGTCGATGAACTCATAGCATCCCTGCGCCACGAGTACTAAAACCGCCCCGCAGCAGTGGCGCAAGCAAGGACATGTTGGGCGCCCACGCAGCTTTCGTTCAGTTTCAACCGATATGCTGGACGCGGCCCTTTTGATCCATGTGCTTGATGGGGCGCCGCGTTATTGCACTCCCGCCCTTTTTCAAACCCGCAATCGAAAGTGTTTCTGTGCGCCGACTTCTTGCCCTGCTCGTTCCCGTGCTGTTGCTTGCAACAGCTTGTTCGCCCGGTTCAACCGACACCGCCGCGCCGGCCCCCAGCGCCTCGGTGTCCATTCCGCCGTCGAACGCGCAAGCCCTGGCCTCCGTCAAGGTGGAAGACCTTGGCAAGGGCAAGGCACCCAAGGTCACCTTTGACAAGCCGCTGGCGATCAAGGCCGAGTCCATGCGCCTGGTCACCCCCGGCGACGGCGCGCAGATCAAGTCCGGGCAGATCGTTGCGTTCCAGCAGGTCATGCTGAACGCCACCGACGGTGCGACCATCGGCGAATCGTTCACCAAGGAACAGTCCAACAAGATCACCTTGGATGAGAACTTTAAGTCCCAGTTCGCTCTGGTTTACTCCACCTTTGCCGAAGCGAAGGTTGGCGCCTTCATCGCCTACGCAACTCCCGCCGTGCCCGCCGTTGCCGGTTCCACCGAGGCGCCGGCCCAGCCCGAACAGCCCGCAGCCATGAGTGTCTTCAAGGTCATCTCGGCAACGGACGCGCCGGCCCCGGCCAAGCTCATGAGCGCCGATGACGTTGCTGCCCTCGCCAAGGACGGCAAGCTGCCCGTGGCAAAGTTTGATGCCAAGGGCATCCCCAGCATCACCATCCCCAAGAACGATCCCCCGGCTGACCTGGCCGTCCAGGTGCTGACCGAAGGCAAGGGTGACGTGCTCGCTGCCAGCGATTCCATCTCCGCGCTGTACACGGGCTGGACCTGGTCCGACGGTAAGTCGTTCGACTCCGCCTACGATCGTGGCGAGGCCGCAACATTCAGCCTGCAGGGCGTAATCCCGGGCTGGACTCAGGGTCTGACCGGCCAGAAGGTTGGCTCAACGGTCCTGCTGACCATCCCGACGTCGTTGGCCTACGGCGAGGAGGCAGCAGCCCAGGGCAAGCCGGCAGGCACCCTGGTATTTGTTGTTAAGATTGAATCGAAGAAGTAACTAACACCCGCAAGGAGCACCATGTCTTTTGGAACACGCGACTACGATCGCACCAAGCCCGAAATCGATTTCCCGGCACACGCCGTGCCCACCGAGCTGGTCATTGAGGACCTGATCGAAGGCACCGGCACCGAGGTTGTGCCCGGCAGTACCGTTTCAACCCATTACGTGGGCGTTGCCTTCTCCACCGGCGAAGAATTTGACTCTTCCTGGGGCCGCGGCAACCCGCTGGAATTCCGTGCCGGCATCGGCCAGGTCATCCAGGGCTGGGACCAGGGCCTGATCGGCATGAAGGTGGGCGGCCGCCGTCGCCTGGAAATCCCCTCCGAGCTGGCCTACGGCTCACGCGGCGCCGGTGGAGCCATTGGCCCCAACGAAGCGTTGATCTTTGTTGTTGACCTGGTGGCCGTGCGCTAAGCACCCCCTCCCTCCAACTGACCCGCAGAAAACGCCGAAAATCGCATCAAAAATGCGAATTTTCGGCGTTTTCTGCGGGTCAGTTGTTTAAGGGCGGGAGGGTGGGTCGGTAACACGGTTCCGCTGCCGGTACGCTGGGCAGTGTGTCCACAAAAATTGATGCCACTGAACGGCTGTTGAATCTGGTGATTGCCCTGCTGGGGACCCGGCGCGGCTACAGCAAGAGCTACCTCCGGGAACGAATCAACGGATACATGCCGGTGGCACCAACCTCCGCCGAAGAAGAGAAAGTCCAGGCATCCTTTGAGCGGATGTTTGAACGGGACAAAAGGACCCTGCAGGAACTGGGCATCCCCATGTCCGTCATCACCAGCTACGATACCGATGCCCAGGATCAATCTCTGTACCGCATTGACCCGGTGGACTACCAGGTGCCCGAGGTGCGCCTCGACGAACCGGCCATGACACTGCTGGCCGTTGCGGCCAACGTTTGGGCTGAAGCAAGCTTTGGGGCCGCTGCCCAGTCGGCGCTGCGCAAGATCGCCACCCGGGCGGGAACAAGCTGGTATGAGGATGCGGCCACCTCGCAATCGCGCATCCGCACTGCCGATCCCTCCTTTGAACCTCTCTGGACCGCACTGCGCAGCCACCACCCCGTGAGTTTTGGCTACAGTGCGCCCGGGGCCGCCTCCACCGCACGCACCATTCAGCCCTGGGGTCTGGGCAACAAGTATGGCCAGTGGTACCTCTCAGGATTTGACCTGGACAGGGGGGAGCAGCGCAGTTTCCGGCTCTCACGCATCACCACCGTGGTCACTGTGCACACCAGTGAGACGTTCAACCGTCCCAAAGAGTTCACCATCGCCTCCGTTTTGGACAGCCTGGGCACAGGAACCCCGCACACGGCCCAGATTGCCGTGCCCCGCGATGCCGCGCATTGGTTGCGCAGCCGACCAGACACCGAACTGGCCACGGACAGCGCCTGGCACAGGGAGAACTGGGATGTGCTGAGCGTGCGCTACCGGGAGCCGGAATTGATGGCCGACGACGTAGCAGCCATGGGTGCCCAGGCGCTGGTTGTTGCTCCGCTGGCCCTGCGAGACGCCGTGGCCGCCCGCCTGCAGCGCGCCGCCGCTGCCGCCGCCACGGAACCGGGCCCCTTGGACTGGAGCATTCCGTTGCCTGGCCCGGCGGCAAAGAAGAAGGATTCACGGGACCGGCTCATCCGGCTGTTGTCCATGGTGCCGTATTTGGTGGCCAATCCGGGCGTGGACGAGGCTGAGGTGCTGGCGGAATTCAACATCACCCCCAGGGAGTGGGAGAGGGATCTGGACACGCTGAACGTCTCAGGCCTGCCGGGTTACCTGCACGGGGACCTGATGGACGTCACCACCGAGGCCGGGCAGGTCTTCATTCGGGATGCCGAGACCCTGTCCAGCCCGCTACGCCTGACCCAGGAGGAAGCCTGCTCGGTTCTGGTGGGCCTGCAGGCCCTCACGGCATTGCCCGGCACGGAGCAGGCGCAAACACTGCGCACAGCCATCAAGTCATTGAGTGCCGTGGCGGGGGAGGACGCCTGGCTGGCGAACGCCGTCGGGCTGCAATTAATTACCGGCCCCGAAGCGGAAACCATTGCAACGCTACAAGAGGCCATCATCAACAGGCGTTCCTGCACCATGACCTATCTGGTCCGGGCCCGTGACGAGCTCGGTGATCGCGTGGTGGAGCCCATCCGGCTTTTCTCGCTTGATTCGCTTTGGTATCTGCGGGCTTGGTGCCGCAAGGCGGGGGAGTTGCGCAGCTTCCGGGTGGATGCCATCAAGGCACTGTCCGACGCCGGGCCCCAGGACCATGTCCCGGCGGCCGGGTTCCCGTGGCAGCCGGGCACCGGCATTTATGATCCCGGCAGCAATGACTATCCCGTGCAACTGGTGGCAACCGCCGCCGCCGTGCAGCGGTTGGGACCCGCCTACAACGCATCGCTTTTTGCCGTGGCCAACGGTGAGGTGGGTTTGCGCATGCTGGTGGGCGACACTGCAACCTTGGCCCCGCTCATGGCCAGGCTGGGCGGGCGGGCGCGGGTGGTGGGGCCGCCCGCGGCGTGTGCTCAAACGGTTGCCTGGCTGGCGCAGGCCGCGGCAAGCTATGACGCTGTGGGCGAAAACACCCCGGTTCCTCCCAGCGTGGGCGGATAGACTCAAAAAATGCCTTGGTGGTCTTGGATTCTCCTCTGGATTGCGCTGATTGCGCTGTCCCTGCTTTTCATGGCCTTTTTGGGCCTCAAACTTTGGCGCCAAGCGTCGGCGACCATGCGCACTTTCACGGATGCAGGTGACGAACGGGCAGCCTATTGGGAGCAGCAACTGGCCAAGGCTGCAGTGGAGCACGTCACAGAAGAGCGAACGGTGGTTCCCGGCAGCGCAGTTTTTGCGTCGCCTGAAAAAATGAAGGATGATTACCTAGCTACCAAAGAGGAACGGCGTTTTGCCCGACTTCAGCGGCGCGTCGCCCGCAGGAAAGAACGCGGACAGCTCCAATCCTTGCGCGACATCGAAGCATTACAAGACGTAGGATGAACCAAAAGGAAAGGCGTTACCGTGGGAAGACTTTTTGAGAGCCCCTGGGCTATCACCATCATCATCATTGTTGTTCTGTTGCTCTTCGCGGCACCGAAGCTGCCCGGCATGGCCCGCAGCCTGGGCCAGTCCATGCGCATCATCAAGTCCGAGGTCAAGGAAATGAAGAACGACGGCAAGGACGAGAAGCCCTCAGCCGCGCCGACCGCCTCGCCTGCTCCGGAAGCTCCGATGGAGGGCAAGATCGTTAACAACCCGACACAGGGCAACGTCTCGGGCGACGGTACCGGAACCGGTACTGGCGCTCAGTCATAGAAGCGGTCGAAGAGCCGGTGGTCGCCACGAAGGGCCGTAAAGCCAATCCTGAAGGCAGGATGCCGCTCAAGGCGCACCTGATCGAGGCGCGCAACCGGCTGTTCAAGAGTGCCCTGGCCATGATCCCGGGTGTTATTCTTGGCTGGATCATTTACGATCCGCTCCTCTTTGCTCTCACCCAGCCACTGCGTGACATCAGCCAAGAACGCAACATCGTTGCCACCTTGAACTTTCAGGGTGTCACGACCTCCTTCGACTTGAAGGTCCAGATTTCCCTGATTTTGGGGCTTATCATCGCCTCGCCTGTATGGATCTATCAGCTGTGGGCGTTCATCACTCCGGGGCTGACCAAGAAGGAACGCCGCTACACGCTTTCCTACATGTTTGCCTCAGTGCCGTTGTTCTTGGCTGGGATTTATGCCGGCTGGCTCATCTGGCCCAACATTGTCAAGGCATTGACCTCATTCACACCCGAGGGCAGTGAGAGCGCCAACATCATTACGGCCCTTGAATACTTGCAGTTCGCCATGCAGCTCATGCTCTTCATGGGCGCGGCGTTCCTGGTTCCCGTTCTGCTCTTTGCGCTCAACGCCGTTGGCCTGGTCCGGGGCAAGACGTACCTGAAGGCGTGGCGCTTCACCATCCTCGGTGTCACCATCGTCTCTGCGATGGCGGCTCCGGGATCGGATGTCATGAGTATGTTCTTCCTTGCCGCACCCTTGTTGGTGCTGTATTTTGGCGCCATTGGCTTGTGCCTGCTCAATGACAAACGCCGTGACAGGCGTGATGCAAAGAAGGCCAAGGAATCCGAGGTCACGGCCGATGTGGCCACGCCCTCAACGGATCTGGAAGTGCTCTGAGCTGACGTAGGCTTGTACTATGCCAAGCTCTGAGATGACAAGCCCTGCCGAACGTTACCTGGCGGCCAAGGATCGAGTTCGAGACCAAGGCACTGAACTGGGGGACTTCAAGGCAGGCTTGTCCTTTGAGCTGGATGATTTTCAAAACACCGCGTGCCGAGCCGTCCTGGCCGGCCGCGGTGTTTTAGTTGCGGCCCCCACCGGTGCCGGCAAAACCATTGTTGGTGAATTTGCCGTCCACCTGGCGCTGAGTCGCGGGTACAAGGCGTTTTACACGACCCCCATCAAGGCGCTGAGCAACCAAAAGTTCCAGGAGTTCTGCGATAAATATGGTGCAGAAAACGTGGGGCTGCTGACCGGGGACACCAGCATTAATTCCGAGGCGCCAGTGGTGGTCATGACCACCGAAGTTCTGCGCAATATGCTCTACGCAGACTCGAACACGCTCAACGGCCTGGCCTATGTGGTCATGGATGAAGTCCACTACCTGGCGGACCGTTTCCGCGGCGCAGTGTGGGAAGAAGTCATCATCCACCTGCCCAGCGAAGTCGCTGTGGTCTCCCTGAGCGCCACCGTCTCCAACGCCGAAGAGTTTGGTGCCTGGCTGGGCACCGTCCGGGGCGACACCGCGGTGGTGGTCTCCGAACACCGGCCAGTTCCCCTCTGGCAGCACGTGATGGTTCAGCGCGATCTGGTGGACCTCTTTGCCGAGAATGTGGCCTTCGATGAGGCTGCCCCCGGCAACCAGTCCCCGGACAACGCCCGCACCCCCAAGATCAACCCCGAACTATTGAAGCTGGCGCGCTCGGAAACTGTGCGCACCAACGGCGGCTCGCGTGGGGGGCGTGGGGACCGTTTCGACCGTACCGGCGAGGGCAACCGGGGTGGTGGAAAGTACGGCAGCCAGCGCGGCGGTTTTGGCGCGACCCGCGCCGCCTCCCGGCCCCAGGTGATCCGGGCGCTCGAAAAGCAGGACCTGCTCCCCGCCATCACCTTCATCTTCTCCCGTGCTGCTTGCGACGCAGCAGTCAACCAATGCGCCGCCGCTGGGCTGTGGCTCACCACGGAGACCGAGCGCACTGAGATTGCCCGGCGCGTGGATGCTGCCTGTGCGGAGCTCCCCGACTCAGACCGTGACGTGTTGGGCTTTTGGGGCTGGCGGGACGGCTTGTTGAGGGGACTGGCAGCCCACCACGCGGGCATGCTGCCCAGCTTCAAGGAAGTGGTGGAGGACCTGTTCGCCGACGGACTGGTCCGCGCTGTTTTTGCCACCGAAACCCTGGCCCTGGGCATCAACATGCCTGCCCGCACAGTGGTTCTGGAGAAGCTCGAGAAGTACAACGGCGAAGCCCATGTTGCCATCACGGCGGGGGAGTACACCCAGCTGACGGGCCGGGCCGGGCGCCGCGGGATAGACGTTGAAGGTCACGCGGTGGTGTTGTGGCAGCCGGGCACGGACCCAACTGCCGTGGGCGGCCTGGCCTCAAAACGCAGCTACCCCCTGAATTCCAGCTTCCGCCCCACCTACAACATGAGCATCAACCTGGTGGCGCAATTTGGTCAGGACAGGACCCGCGACATTCTGGAATCGTCCTTTGCCCAGTTTCAGGCGGACAGCTCGGTAGTAGACCTGGCCAAACAGGTCCGGTCCCGCGAAGCGTCCCTGGCCGGCTATGAAAAGGCCATGGCCTGCCACTTGGGCGACTTCAACGAGTACGCCAAACTCCGCCGCGAACTCTCCGACCACGAATCCGGTGCCTCCGCCTCAAAGTCCAAACAGCGCCGCAACGCAGTGGTTGAATCCATTGCCAGCCTGCGTGCCGGCGATGTGATCATGGTGCCGGGCGGGCGGAACCCTGGGTACGCCGTGGTGGTGGGCCCAGACAGCAACACCCGCGAGCCGCGCCCCTCCATCCTGACGGTGGACAGAGAACTGCGGCGACTGAACCTGCATGATACGAACGGGCCGGTGGAGGTTGCCGCGCAGTTGCGCCTGCCCAAGGGCTTCAACGCCAAGGTGCCCAAGGACAAGCGCAATTTGCTGGCCGCGTTGGAGGCCAAACTTGCCGAAGCCGCAGCGCAGCGCCCGCACCGGACGGCAGCTTTCCAATACTCGGAGACGGGCGAGGAAGCTGCCATCACCACCTTGCGCAGGAACCTCCGGGCCCACCCCTGCCATGGCTGCAGCGACCGGGAGGACCATGCACGCTGGTCCGAACGCTGGTGGAAGCTGCGGCGGGAGACTGACGGGATTGTGCGGGCCATCCAGTCGCGCACCAACACGATTGCCCGCACCTTTGACAGGGTCATCGACCTGCTGGCCGGCTACGGATTCGTGGTGGCCGACGGCGCCGGACAACTGGTGCCCAGCGAGGACGGCCAGCGCCTGCGCCGCGTCTACGGCGAGAAGGATCTGTTGATTGCCCTTGCGCTGCGCCAGGGGGCGTTTGCCGGCTTGGACGCGGCCGAACTGGCAGCCTTTGTCACCACGCTGGTGTACCAGGCCAAACGTGACGGCGAAGGTTCCCGTCCCCGGATGCCCAGCGTGAGCCTGGAGCAGGCCGTGGAAGATGTTGTCATCCAGTGGTCAAGGCTCCAGGACGCCGAGGAATCCCACAAGCTGCCGCTGACCAGTGAACCCGAGATGGGCCTGGTGTGGCCCATGTACAAATGGGCCAAGGGGCGCAGCCTGCAGGACTCGCTGGCAGGGACGGAGCTGGCCGCGGGGGACTTTGTGCGCTGGACCAAGCAAGTCATTGACCTGCTGGGGCAGCTTGCCCAGGTCCCCGCCGTGCCGGCCGGCTTTGCGCCCGTGTGCCGCCAAGCCGTGGAGCTGCTCCGCCGCGGTGTTGTTACCTACACGGCCGTGTTGGACTAGACCCAAGTCCCGCTCGTCCCTGCGCGGGGGCCCCGTGAAAAAGATTTTGAACAGTGTGTTGAAAGGACTGTATTTCCCATGTCATTGACTTTGTACAGGAATGGCTCTGTGTACAGCGCGGCCGATCCGCTCGCCACGGCCATGCTGGTGGACGGTGACGTGGTGGCATGGGTTGGTTCCGAACATGCCGCCACATCGCTGCTGGATTCCCGGATGCGGGAGGTGGACCTTGCCGGGGCGCTGGTTGCGCCCGGATTTGTGGACTCCCACGTCCACGTCACCGAAACGGGCGTTGCCCTTGATTCTGCTGACCTGTCCGGGGCCACCTCCGTGACAGATCTCCTGGACAGGGTTGCCGCGGCCGCCGCCAGCACTGCTGGCATGGTTTTGGGGTATGGCTGGGACAGCAGCGACTGGCCTGACAACCGGCCACCCACCGCGGAAGAGTTGGACAGGGCCACGGGGGGCCGCGAGGTGTACCTGGCCCGGGTGGACGTCCATTCGGGTGTAGTCTCCTCCGCGCTGGCCCAGCGCTGCGGGCTCAGCGCCCTCGCCGGCTGGGATGGTCAGGGGCTGGTCAGCGGTGCCGCGCACATCAAGGCCCGGGAAGCGGCCCGTTCCCTGACGCCCCAACAGCGTCAGACGGCCCAGCTGCGGGCCCTGCGCCACGCCGCCGCCAACGGCTATGTGGCCTTGGCTGAAATGAGTGCACCCCATGTTGGCTCCATCGAGGACCTGACTGCCCTGACGGCGTTGACCGCCGCCGACGCCGCCGAGGCGCTTCCGCAAATACTGCCGTATTGGGGCGAACTGGTTTCCAGTGTTGACCAGGCGCGCGAGCTGCTGGCCCTTCTGGGGCCGGCTGTGCTTGGCCTGGCCGGAGACATCAACATTGACGGCTCCCTGGGTTCCCGCTCGGCACTGCTGCGCAGGCCCTATGCCGATGTCCCAACCACCTCAGGTGCTGCACACCTGACCGTTGAACAGGTTGCCGCCCATTTGGCCGCGACCTCAGAACTGGGGCTGACCGGCGGTTTCCACGTCATCGGTGATGGTGCCATGGACATTGCCCTTGAGGGGCTGGCAATTGCTGCCGCACGGGTGGGCATCGAGAAGGTTCGGGCCGCCGGGCACCGCTTTGAGCATGCTGAAATGGTTGACGCGCCAGCCATGGCCGCCTTGGCCAAACACGCCGTCACGGTTTCCGTGCAGCCAGGCTTTGACGCCCTCTGGGGCGGAGCGGAGGGGATGTATGCCCAACGCCTAGGTGCTGACCGGGCCCGTGAACTCAATCCTCTGGCCCGCTTCTATGAGGCAGGTGTTCCGCTGTGCTTTGGCTCGGATGCCCCCGTGACACCGTTGAACCCTTGGGCGAGTGTCCGGGCGGCACTGAACCACCACGAGCCCACGTCGCGGATTTCCGCCCGGGCGGCGTTTATTGGTCATACCCGTGCCGGATGGCGGGCCGCCAAGTCGGAGAACCCGTTCCTGGGCCAGCTGGCTCCGGGAGCCCCCGCCAGCTTTGCCATTTGGGATGTGGATGCCCTCATGGTGCAGGTGGCCGATGACAGGGTGCAGTCCTGGTCCACGGATCCACGGGCCCGCACGCCCTTGCTGCCGGCCCTGGATACCGGAAGTGACCCTCGCTGCCTTCAAACGGTGCATCTGGGCCGCGAACTGTTCGCCAGTGAAGACTTCAGCGCTGGCGTACAGCTACCTTAATACTGGCAAGTTCTTTTTCAGCCGCCTCCCGCAATTACCCCGCGGTAATAAGCACCCTGACCTGCGCAAACGCCTATACGTGCAGGTCAGGAACGTGTTGACACGAGGGTCTTGGGCAATTAGTTTTAGGGGAGCGGAGAACCTCCTTTGGGAGAGTCCCGGTCGGTGTTAAGTTCAGCTTCGCCGACGCTAGGGAGATAGGTTCACGCGCCACTAGAAAACAACTAAGCATGGTGCACTTTGCGCGTGTCTTAATTGGTCCGAAGGCGCGTGGACTTATCTTTGCCCTAGCCATTTCGCCTATAATGGTCATTTGGCGCTAGTTGCCCGCCGCTATGTGGAAAAAAGCCCTCACCTGGCACCAGCGGTTGCAGACCAGGGCCCACTATTCTTGCTACATTCACCACGGAAAGGCACCAATTGTTGCGTGTCCTTGTGATCATTCCCACCTACAACGAGATCGAGTCACTGCCTAAAACGCTGACGCGCCTCCGTGCAGCCGTACCGCACGCGGATGTGCTGGTTGCCGACGACAACAGCCCCGACGGAACAGGCCAATGGGCCGACGAGTTCGCCGCCACCGACCCCGCCGTGCATGTGCTGCACCGCGCGGGCAAGGAAGGCCTGGGAGCTGCCTACCTGGCCGGCTTCACCTGGGGTCTTGACGCCGGCTACGACGTCTTGGTGGAAATGGACGCCGACGGCTCCCACCAGCCCGAGCAGCTGCCCCTGCTGCTGGATGCCATCGATGCGGGCGCCGACCTGGTGCTGGGTTCGCGCTGGGTGCCCGGCGGAAAGGTGGTCAACTGGCCGCTGCACCGCAAGCTGATCTCCACCTGCGGCAGCCTGTACTCTCGCGTCATCCTGGGCATCTCGATCCGCGACGTAACTGGCGGGTACAGGGCCTTCCGCCGCAGTACCCTCGAAGCACTCGACTTTAGCGCCGTCGAGTCTGTCGGCTACGGCTTCCAGGTGGACATGCTCTGGCGCGTGTGCCAGAAGGGCATGAAGGTTGTCGAAGTTCCCATCACCTTTGTGGAGCGCGAATTTGGTGCCTCCAAGATGAGCGGCAACATTGTCCAAGAAGCCATGGTCAACGTGACCAAGTGGGGCTTGACTGCGCGCTGGAACAAGCTGACTGGCCGCAACAAGTAGCATCATCTGGCCCCCTTCGCCCTCATGTACGACGGCGGAGGGGGCCTTGTGCTGCCCCGTTACGGAGCTTTGCTGCGGGGGAGTGTAGCGGGATGCAAAAAGGTGGGCCGCCCCACGTCAGGGCGGCCCACCTTTTGTGTAACTGGTGAAGGCTTAGACCTTCTCGCCACGCTTTTCGCGCAGGATGGTCAAGCGGTCAGCCAAGATGGTTTCCAGCTCGGGCAGCGTGCGGCGTTCCAAGAGCATGTCCCAGTGCGTGCGCACGGGCTTGTCGTTGGAGGTATCGGGAGCCTCGCCGTTGACCAGCAGGGCTTCCTTGCCGGTCTTGGACATCCAGGTTGCCGGGATTTCAGCTTCCGAGGAGAAGGTGACGAAGACCTGCTCTCCGTCGGCGCAGCGGTACTCCACGCTCTGGCGAGGAGCCGGCTCAACACCGGATTCTGTCTCCATGCTCTGTGCGCCCAGGCGCATGCCACGCAGGCTACGATCGCTCATGACTTCTCCCTAAATTTGTTGACGTCTATTGATTCAACGCTCCACTTGGCACAGTTGTTCCTGCGGGGAAGTGGGTGTTGAAAGCGGCCGGGCAAAAAGCCACGCGGCCAAACACCTATTATACGTGCTTGGCCGCGTCCAAGATGCAGCGGGTGGGGCTGGTGTGATGCGAGCTACTGCGTGGCAGGCTCTGTTGGTTCGACGGCGTCGTCCGCGTCTGTTGCCGTGTTCCCCAAAACGTTGCCGATGCCCTTCAAGGCTTCGCCCACTTCGCTGGGAATGATCCACAGTTTGTTTGAGGTTCCCTGGGCAATCTTGGGCAGCGTCTGGAGGTATTGGTAGGCCAACAGCTTCTGCGTGGGGTTGCCCTTGTGGATGGCGCCAAAAACCTTCTGGATCGCCTGGGATTCACCATCGGCGCGCAGGATGGCCGCCTTGGCGTCACCCTCGGCCTTCAAGATGGCCGACTGGCGCTCACCTTCAGCAGTCAAAATGGCTGACTGCTTGGTGCCTTCGGCCGTCAGGATGGCCGCACGGCGGTCACGCTCGGCACGCATCTGCTTCTCCATGGAATCCTGGATGGACAGGGGCGGGTCAATGGCCTTGAGCTCAACGCGGCTCACGCGGATGCCCCAGCGGCCGGTGGCCTCATCGAGCACACCACGGAGCTGGCCGTTGATCTGGTCGCGGGAGGTCAGGGCCTCTTCAAGGTTCAAGCCACCCACAACGTTTCGCAGGGTGGTTGTGGTCAGCTGCTCGACAGCCTGGATGTAGTTGGCGATCTCATAGGTGGCTGCACGGGGATCCGTCACCTGGAAGTACACCACTGTGTCAATGGAGACCACCAGGTTGTCTTCGGTGATGACGGGCTGCGGCGGGAAGGAAACAACCTGCTCGCGCAAATCCAGCAGCGGCAACAAACGGTCCACGAACGGAATCAAGACCGTCAGTCCCGGATTGAGTGTGCGCTGGTACTTGCCCAGGCGTTCCACCACGCCAGCCCGCGCCTGCGGGATGATGCGCACTGAACGGACTAGAACGATTACTACGAATATCAGTAGGACAAAGATTACAAATAGCCACACGAGTGTGCCAGCATCTCCCATGAAATCCCCTCTTTTCTGTGTAAAGAATCTGTGTACTCAGACGCTCAGGGCGCGCAGGCTCAAGCCCGGCGGCACCCTGGCGGCATTTAGGCTGTTGTTGTTGCCGGTCCGGCCGATTTTTGCGCTGAAGGGTAGTCGATGATGGCCGTGGCGCCGTCGATCGAGGCAACCTCCACGGTGGCCCCCACGGGAACGTCCACCCCTGTGTTAATCCGTGCAGTCCAAATGTCTCCACCGATCTTCACCAGGCCTGCGCTTGCACTCACGGCTTCCAGGACCACTGCCTTGTGACCGATCAAGCGGTCAATGTTGGAGAGCTGGTCCGCAGGTCCGCGGTGGAGGTGGCTCATGGCCAAGGGTCTGATCAGAACTGTGGTGGCCAGGGCTACAACGCAGAAGACCACAATCTGCAACCACAGTTCAGCGTGGAACAGGAAGGCCACAAGGGCGGCCAGTGCACCCACTGACATCAGGATGAAGTACAGGTTCAGTGTCAGCATCTCTGCAACGGCCAGGAGCAGGAAGACTGAGAGCCAGATAATCCAGCCGAAGTCATTAATCCATTCAAGCATTTCGTCCCCCTTAGAGACTGATGTGTACCTATGACACTACTACGTTGGGCTGGAAATTTCCGGCTAAATAACGCCCTGTTGGGGCATTCTTAAGGGGTCGGAGCCCACGTGCTCACCCAAACGGCTCAGGATGCTCACGCCGTCGCGCAATTGCTCATCGCCATAGCAGAACGGCAGCCGCAGGTACCTCTCGAACGCTCCGTCAATTCCGAAGCGGGGGCCAGGGACCAACCCCAAACCTTCGGCGCGCGCGGCCAGGGCCAGGGCCGAGCTGGAGATGGTTTCGGTGTTGATCCACAGTGACAGCCCACCGTCCGGGACTTCAACGTGCCATTGTGGCAGGTGTTCGGCCAGCAGCGCCACCAGGGTGTCCCGGCCGCGGCGCAGATCCAGGCTGCGGCTTGCCATCATGGAGGGCATGTCGGCCAGCAAGGTGGTGGCCACCAGCTGTTCCACCAGCGGCGTGCCCAGGTCCATGGCGGGCCTGTTCCGCAACAGTTGCGCCATGATCTCCCGTGAGCCACGGATCCACCCCACCCGCAAGCCACCCCAGGCAATCTTTCCCAGTGAGCCCAGGGTCAGCACACTGGGCGAGAAGGCTGCCATGGGTGGCATGGCGCCCCGGTCAATGTCCAGCAGTGCAGTGGTTTCATCCACCACCAGGACAGTGCCCTCACGGGCGGCTGCGGCAGCTAGATACTCGCGCTCCTGGATGGACATGCTCATGCCTGTGGGGTTGTGGAAATCCGGCATCAGGAAGGCCAGGCTGGGAGCGGCGCGGCGAATCTGCAGCAGCGCCTGGGCCAGGTCCCAACCGCCATCCTGCCGGACTGGAAACGCCAGGATGCGGGCGCCCATGGACGTGAAGGTATCCAACGCGTGCGGATACGTGGGTTGTTCCACCATGATCCGTTCGCCGGGGGAGTACAGCGTCCTTGTCACCAGGTTCAGGGCGTGTTGGGCGCCAATGGTCACCATGATCTGGTCCGCCGAGGTGGGCAAGCCCCTGTCGCGGTAGTGCTGGGCGATGGCTTCACGAAGATCGGGCAGGCCCACCATGTCGAAGCCGTCGTGCGAGAGGTAGTTGGGCAATTGTGCGACGGCGTCGGCGTAGGCGCCCTGGATCCCCGGGTAGGCGGGGGCCGTGGCCTTGGTGAAGTCAAGGGCCAGCCCATTGTGCATGCCGTGCTCGCCGCGTTCCCGGCCGGGAAGCCGCAGGGTGCTGCCGGAACCCCTGACACTGTCCAGGAAACCGTCGTCGCGCAATTTCGAGTAGGCGGCGGCCACGGTGGTGCGGCTGAGGTCCAGTGCCTGGCTGAGCTCACGTTCGGCCGGAAGCTTGGCGCCGCTGGAAAGCCGGCCGTCCATCAACAGCACCCGGATGCGCTCGGCCAAGGCCCGGTAGGCGGGGGTGTTGTTGCGCCATTCGCCCAGTTCGCGCGCCAGCCGCCTGCCCGTGACAAAAGAGTTCATAGATCCACATTAGTGGAATTGGCCCTTTTGCGTAAGTCCAGTTTGACTAGACTAGCCATATGCACTCGTTTCTCACCACCACCTCCCTGCCCATCCGCCTGATCCGGCTGTTCCTTGGCTTGGCGCTCTACGGAGTGGCCATCGCCCTAATGATCCGCGGAAACATTGGTGCGTCGCCGTGGGATGTCTTTTCACAGGGCGTCTCCCGGACGTTTGGCCTCTCCTTTGGCGTGTGGACCATCCTGATCAGTGGATTGGTCTTGCTGCTGTGGATTCCGCTGAAGCAGCGCCCCGGATTTGGCACCATTGCCAACGCCTTGCTGGTGGGGGCGTTCGCGGACCTTGGATTGGCCCTCATCCCGGAGGCCACACAGCTTCCCCTGCAGCTGGCATCCTTCGCGGCCGGCCTGTTCATCTTGGCGTTCGCCACGGCACTCTACATTGGTGCCGGCCTGGGACCTGGGCCCCGGGACGGTCTCATGACGGGCCTGGTGCGCGTCACAGGAAGGCCGGTGTGGCTGGTTCGATCGGGCATTGAGCTCAGTGTTGTGGTGCTGGGATTCTTCCTGGGCGGCGTGGTGGGGGCCGGAACCGCGGCTTTTGCCCTGGGTGTGGGACCGCTGACGCAGCTGACGCTGAAGTGGCTGCACGTTGACCTGCACGGCAAGACCCCCAAATCCCGGCTGGTGGATCTGGGCAACCCCGAGGAATTGCAGGCTGCCGGGGCGAACTAGACCTGGGCGTTGGGGGCAAACACGGAGATCCGGAACGCCGCCGTGGCGCTTGTCAGCCCGGGAAGTTGCGCCAACGCGGCACCTAGAGCCACCGGATCGAGGTGGTGCCCGGCCGGACCCATGAGGGCCACATTGCCAACATCACCCGGGCTCAGTTCCAGCGGGCACAGCACCTCCTGGCTGCTGACCAGGGAGAAGTGGCTCGCCATGGAATGTACCAAGGCGGCTTCCTTCTCCTCTTGTATGGCCAGTAGTCCGGCAAGCTGGGCAATTTCTGTCAGGTGCCCCGGCAGGGGAGTGACCACTATCAGCGATCCGCCGGGCTTGAGGATCCGCGCAAACTCGGCCGCGTTGCGCGGGGCGAAGATGACCAGGACGACGTCGGCCGTGTTGGCTCCCAGCGGCAGGGCCCGCCACAAGTCCCACACGATGTTCGCCGCTTGCGGGTTCCTCCTGGCGGCCCGTCGCAGCGCGAACTTGGAAAGGTCCAGTCCCACGGCGTCCAGTCTGCGAGCGCCTCGGTGTTCCGGCCCGGATGGGGCGTTTTCGCCACGGGTGGCCAGGGAGCTAAGTATCTGTTGCAGGTAGTAGCCGGTTCCCGTGCCCGCGTCCACCAGTAGGGCGTTTTGCGCCGCGGGCGGGAGTGCGGCGTCGACCTGCCGGGTCAGGGCGTTACTGAGGTCTTGGTAGTGGCCCGCGTCCAGGAACGCGTCTCTTGCATTGACCATGGCCGCGGTGTCCGGCAGGAACTTGGTGCCGTGGCCGGTGAGTAGGTTGAGGTAGCCCTGGCGGGCCACGTCAAAGCTGTGCCCCTCAACGCAGGCAAGGCTGGTGGCGCCTTGCTGCGGGGCAATAAAGTCCATGCCGCAATGCGGGCACAACAAAGCTTCGACTACTGAGGGTTCCATGCAACCATCTTAGTTTGGGTGTGCGGCTGCGGTGGAAACGCCGACCACCGCGGCAGGGCCCTAAAAATTCAAGCCCGCCCGGGCCGCCGCAATGTCCGGGTTGGCCCAGTGTGCACTGTACTGCGCATTGCTGGCCAGCGAGCGCGGGTGTGCCTTGTCTATATAGAGGGTCCCGGCAAGGTGGTCCGTCTCGTGCTGGACAATCCGGGCCTGCCACCCCGTGAACCTGCGCGTGTGTGCCGTGCCGTTTTCGTCCCGATAGGCGAGGTCCACTGTTGCGGGGCGGTCCACCACTGCCTGCCAGCCGGACATGGACAGGCATCCCTCATAGTGTGAAGTCCTGTCCGCCCCCACCGGTGTGTAGTGCGGGTTGACGATGGTGAAAAGTTCCAGCGGTTCGCGGTTGCGGGCTGCGGCGTTCTCCGGCGTGACGGGGTACTGGTCCTCGAGGACTGCCAATTGCAGGGGGATGCCGATCTGCGGGGCGGCCAGGCCAACGCCCGGGGCTGCCCGCATGGTGGCCGTCATGAGCTCAATGAGGCCGCCCAACTGCCGGTCATCGAGCTGCCCCGTGAAAGGGAGGGCGGCGGCGCGCAGCACGGGGTGGCCTGCCTGCACGACGGCGGGAAGCTCACCGGCGTCGAGGATGGCGGCCACAGCGTGCCGGAGGTAGTCGTCGTCGAACAGGGGAAGGCTGGGTTCAGGCATCTTGATCCTCAAGGCGCCGGGAACCCGCGGCAACCAGGTCAACGTCCACAGCAAATTTCATGTGCCTACTCCTCCAAGCGAATGTGTTGTGTCCTATTGTGCCAAGCATTGAGTGCGAATGGTCACGCGGGCTGTGGCGGGTGGGACGCGGGCAGCGGAATTCACGGCGTGTTAGCAGCGAGGCAGGCTGCGGGTCATCCGCCAACAGGGCACAATGGTTGAATGAAGAACATCACCACTGAGCGACTGACGCTGCGAGCCTGGCAAGAAACCGACGTTGATTTTGCCTACGACTTGTACTCACGCTGGGTGGTGCAACGCTTTATTGGCGCAGAGCCGGCGGTCATGGTGAGCCGGGCCGAAGCCGCGGAAAGGGTCGCCCGTTTCCAAAGCATCGACCATCCCATTCACGGCATTTGGGCCGTTACCCGCGCC
This sequence comes from Arthrobacter sp. HLT1-20, assembly GCF_054510895.1. NCBI lineage: Bacteria > Bacillati > Actinomycetota > Actinomycetes > Micrococcales > Micrococcaceae > Arthrobacter > Arthrobacter sp. HLT1-20. The sequence goes on from NZ_JBTNDR010000005.1 coordinate 120,718, forward strand.
TCGGATGGACTCGCCGTGGGGACGCTGCTGCTCAAGCCCATTCCCGCCTCGGGTGAGGAGCCGCTGGAGCCATCCGACGACGTCGAAATTGGCTGGCATTTCCATCCTGACCATTGGGGCAATGGCTATGCCACGGAAGCGGCCGCCGCTGTTTTGGCGCACGCCTTCAGCAGTGGACTCAAGCAGGTGGTTGCCGTGACCAACCCCGCCAATGAGTCCTCCCAGGCTGTCTGCCGCCGCATTGGCATGGCCCACCAGGGCCCCACGGAGCAGTACTACAACGCCAGCTGTGAACTGTTCACCATCGCCAGTCCGGTCTCCAGCAACTAACACCACCGCCAGCGAGGACCACTTGCCTCCCGCTGACAGAAATGAGACGCCATGAGCATCAGCAGCAATGTAGAAGCACAAACCAGCCAGTTGCATGCTGCCGACACCCATGATCTGATCCGGGTGCGGGGTGCGCGTGTGAACAATCTCAAGGACATCAGCGTTGAAATCCCCAAGCGCCGCCTGACGGTGTTTACCGGCGTCTCGGGTTCGGGCAAGAGTTCACTGGTCTTTGGGACCATTGCCGCAGAGTCCCAACGCATGATCAACGAGACCTACAGCGCCTTTGTGCAGGGCTTCATGCCAACCCTTGCCCGTCCCGATGTGGACGTGCTGGAGGGGCTCACCACCGCCATCCTGGTGGACCAGGAGCGTATGGGCGCCAACCCGCGCTCCACCGTGGGCACCGTGACTGACGCCAACGCCATGCTCCGCATCGTTTTCAGCCGCGTGGCGCAGCCGCACATCGGATCCCCGCAGGCCTACTCCTTCAACGTGGCCTCCGTCAGCGGCTCCGGTGCCATCACCATGGAAAAGGCGGGGGAGAAGGTCAAAGAGCGCCGCAGCTTCTCCATCACCGGTGGCATGTGCCCGCGCTGTGAAGGCACCGGCAACGTCAAGGACTTCAACCTGGACGCCCTGTTCGACGCCGGGAAGTCCCTGTCCGGGGGCGCCCTCACCATTCCCGGCTACAGCATGGACGGCTGGTACGGGCGCATTTTCGCCGGCACCGGCTTCTTTGACATGGACAAAAAGCTTGGCAAGTTCACCAAGAAGGAACTCCACGACCTGCTGTACAGCGAGCCCACCAAAGTCAAGGTTGAGGGCATCAACCTGACCTACGAGGGCATCATCCCCAAGATGCAAAAGTCCATGCTGGCCAAGGACGTGGACGCCATGCAGCCGCACGTCCGCGCCTTCGTGGAGCGTGCAGTGGTTTTCACCACCTGCCCCGATTGCGGCGGCACCCGGCTGGCGGAGCACGCCCGCAACTCCAAGATCGAGGGCATCAGCATCGCCGATGCGTGTGCCATGCAGATCAGCGACCTCGCCGCCTGGGTGCGCTCACTTCAGGAGCCCTCCGTGGCGCCACTGCTGGGGGCGCTGGGGGACACCCTTGACTCCTTCGTGGACATCGGCCTGGGCTACCTTTCACTGGACCGGCCCTCCGGAACACTGTCCGGCGGTGAGTCACAGCGGACCAAGATGATCCGCCACCTGGGCTCGTCCCTGACGGACATCACCTACGTGTTCGATGAGCCCACCATTGGCCTGCACCCACACGACATCGCCCGCATGAACACACTCCTGTTGCAGCTGCGCGACAAGGGCAACACGGTGCTCGTCGTGGAACACAAGCCCGAGGCCATCGCCATCGCCGACCATGTCATCGATCTGGGGCCGCGCGCCGGATCCGACGGCGGCCAGGTGGTGTACCAGGGCAGCATCGAAGGCCTGCGCGCCAGTGGCACCCTGACCGGTAAGCACCTGGATGACAAGGTGGCGCTGAAGGGCACGTTCCGGAAGGCGTCCGGGGCCATGGCGGTCCGCGGCGCCACCGAAAACAACCTCAAGGCGGTTGACGTGGACATCCCGCTGGGCCTGCTCACGGTGGTCACGGGTGTGGCCGGTTCCGGCAAAAGCTCGCTCATCCATGGCTCGGTGTCCGGCCGGGACGGCGTGGTCACGGTTGACCAGGGAGCCATTCGCGGTTCCCGGCGCAGCAACCCCGCCACCTACACGGGCATGCTGGAGCCCATCCGCAAGGCGTTTGCCAAGGCCAACGGCGTCAAGCCTGCCTTGTTCAGCGCCAACTCCGAAGGTGCTTGCCCCACCTGCAATGGCGCGGGCGTCATCTACACGGACCTGGGTATGATGGCGGGCGTCTCCACCCTCTGTGAGGAGTGCGAGGGACGCCGTTTCCAGGCCGCTGTGCTTGACTACCATTTGGGTGGGAAAAACATCAGCGAAGTCCTCGGCATGTCAGTGGATCAAGCCGAGGAGTACTTCCGCGACGGCGACGCCAAGCTGCCAGCTGCGCACAAGATCGTGAGCCGGCTGTCCGACGTCGGGCTGGGTTACCTCAAGCTGGGCCAGCCGCTGACGACCCTCTCGGGGGGAGAGCGGCAGCGCATCAAGCTGGCCACGCACCTGGGGGAGAAGGGTGGCGTCTACGTCCTGGACGAGCCCACCACCGGCCTGCACCTGGCCGACGTCGAGAAGCTCCTGGGGTTGCTGGACCGGCTCGTGGAATCCGGCAAGTCCGTCATCGTCATTGAGCACCACCAGGCCGTCATGGCTCATGCCGATTGGATCATTGACATTGGCCCGGGCGCCGGGCACGACGGCGGAAACGTTGTTTTCCAGGGCACGCCGGCCCAGCTGGTGGCATCGCGGGAAACGCTCACGGGCCAGCACCTAGCCGCCTATGTTGGCGCCTAACGGAGTGTTCGAACATTAATTCGAATATTGCGGGGGAGCGGTGCCCGATCATCCGGGAGGGGACCGAGCTGGCGTTTGTGGCTTGCGGTACCGGTCCCGTGGTGTTGATTCTGCACGGGCTGGCGGGGGATTCGGGGGAGTTTGAGCCCACCATGGCCGCCCTAGTTGACACGTATCGCGTGGTGGCGCTGGATCAGCGCGGCCACGGGCGCAGCACGCGCCGGCCCGTGGATGTTTCCCGGGATGCGTATGTGCAGGATGTTGTCGAGCTCATTGCTCAGCTCAGCCCTGATGCACCTGTTCGTCTCGTGGGGCAATCCATGGGTGCCCACACGGCCATGCTGGTTGCTGCGTCGCGGCCGGATTTGGTGTCATCACTGGTGCTCCTAGAGGCTGATGCCGGGTCAGGGTCGCCGGCGGAAGCTGTTGCATTGGGTGAGTTCTTTGCCGCTTGGCCCGTGCCATTTGCTGATGCAGCTGCCGCAGCGGCGTTTCTGGGTGACTCACCTCTTGCCGCGGCCTGGGTCAAGTCCCTGGAACCCCGGGACGGCGGGCTCTGGCCACGCTTTGATGCCGACATCATGGAAGCCTGCATCCGCCACGTGATGCGGCCACGGTGGGACGAATGGGTCTCTGTGCAGCCACGGACGCTTGTGGTGTACGCCGATGGCGGGATGTTCACCGAGGTGCAAAAGCGTGAGTTCGTCACGCGGCGGCCAGGAACGATTCGCATTGATCTGAGCAACGCCAGCCATGACGCCCATCTGGACCAGTTTGAGGCGTGGATTCAGGCGCTTGAGGGTTTCCTTGAATCAGCTGAAATTGGCTGATTCGGACCACTTCCGGGATCACCACGGCACGCCGATAATCTACATTATGTCAAGTAAAGCGGAGGTGGACTCCCCGCTTGGGATTAATGGACTAGTTCTGTTCCGCCGCATCCATATTCCTGATCTGTGCGAATCCGGGCTGGCAGCGTGTGCGCGATTCTGCGGTGCCGCCACATCCTGCCGATTCATAGATGCAGGATTCCTGGAAGTTGGTTTTTCCTGCCGCAGGGACTGTTGGTGAGCCCTGTATAGCCAAAAAAAATTGCTTTCGGAGGAGGCCCGCAGGATTCATGACCAACGTTGCATTTTGGGCTAAACCACTCCCCCGAGACCAAAATATGAATAATTATCCAACACCTCTCCGGCGGTCAGGCGCTGTTTCCCACCTCATTGAACGCGTTTCTCCCACCGAAAATTGGATGACCGGGACAGTGTCTTGCCTTGGCTTCTGCGAGTTGTTGAACGCGACGGCGTAGTCCTGTGTCTGATGAATGGAATCGGCCAAGAAGAGCCCGCCAAAATTCTTGGGATCCGGCCCGGGACCGCCGAGGCGGTGGGGGCCGCTCGTCCTGGCTCGAATCTGCGGACCGTCAGCCCTACGTCCCTGAAAACTGGAATGCCGGGAGGGTCATGAACATCGGGGCATTGCGGCCGGTTTCGAAGATTTGGTCCAACTCAGATCGGCCGAAACTCGAACGCCCGGCGCTAGACCCAAGGGCCGGAGATGTCCTTGCCTTTATCGATCTCACGCCGTGCATCTCGAATACCTTTAGCTACGTCAGGATTTTGGGCCTCGATGTCGTTGGCGCTCTTGTCAAAGCTCCGGAGCGACCGAAACAACACCGGCAAGGAACACAAGATGCAAATCCCTGCGATGATCAAGATCGAGGCGATGTCCATGGCATTTTCCCTCTGCATTGGAAAGAACGGCACGAAACGCAATAACATGTCCATTCTACTCTTGGGGACTTTGCTTGAACCCGTCCTGCCGCTGAAACATCACCGATTCACAAATTCGCCTGTCCCAGCACTTCCGGCGGGTCCACGCGTTCCCGTGCCATACATCCAGCGACTCGCGGGTTGACGATTGAGTGCTCGAAGGTCGCGGTAGGGTGTTAGTTACTCGCTAGTCGATATACAGCTGGCGGTGGTATCGGCCTTTTTGGGGGAAAGATGTTGACGGTGATTCTGCAATCCATGAGCAGTACAGATCCGGTCCTTCCTGCGGGGTGGGTGCTTTTGCAAATCGCGGTCTCACTTGTATGTTTCGCGCTGCTGATCGCGTCATTGATTAGCATTGCTCGGACCAAGAATCAGCCCGCCGCCAGAACCGCGGTGTGGGTTTTGTTCGTGTTTCTGCTGCCGATTATTGCTCCTTTGCTCTGGTTCATCGGAGGACGAAGGGCATCGAAGCCCACCCGTTCGCTGCCATCCTGAGCCTCCCATTCCTTTGTCTCACCTTGCTTGCCCGTGAAACGGCCTGCGGCGCTAGTTTCCATTCCGTAGACCTGATCGCAACCAGTTTCGTGAGGCCGAAGCTCAGATGTTGATTCATTCGGCAGAGCCTACCCTGACCGGAAATGGTCCGGTATTCCGCAGGAAGCCACATCCGATTCGGGGTTCATCTGACATTCCCCGAGCGTTTCCTCGTCCCCGTCGGCTGGGTCCATCTGATGGGTCACCTGGACCCGCTGGCGGGAGCCGCGATGTCTGGGACGCGCGTGCCCGAGTGAACTCGGCAACCCAGCGATGGTTGCCCAAAAATGGTTGCCCACGCCGCGTGGGGAAGTGTGCTTGGCTATGCGGGGCGGTTGTTCTTGCCGTCCAGCCAAAGCTCCGTGGACTCGTCGCGGTGGGTGCCGTCGGTGCCAACATGCTTCTCACTGATGGTTGGCCCGTTCTTGATGACATGAACCATGGCCATAGCATGTCCGCGGCCCAGCCCGTAGCTGTCCTTGAACCAGTCGATGATGGCTCCGGCCTGGATGGGCGGTTCATCGAGGCCGCGTTGATGGGCCAGTGCCAGGAGTTCCCGGGGCGTCAGACCGGTCTTGTCCTCGATCGTGTCCAGATATGCCTGAAATGACATCGCCTAATCTCCTCATGCTGGTCCGGTGGAGTGAGTCGTGGAAAGTACTCTATCCACACGGGAGCGGCATGGTCCAGCAGATAGGGTGCCGCGACATCTGGTCGGCGGCACATTTGCGTGGTTAACTTTAACTGGAAGTGATCACATGCACCAGCAGCTTGGCCTGACAGGTACCAAGAGAACAGTCTCGACGAAGACGCCCAGTACCCGCCTTCTGATCCAAAGTGTACTATCCGCCCTGGCGCTGGTGATGAGTCTTCTGGTCACCGCCCATCCAGCCCGTGCAGCCACGCTCAATGGCCATGACATATCCTGGCCGCAATGTTCAACCGCCGTGGGTGGGTTTGGCTTGCCGCTGCCACCCACGAGCACCCAGTTTGTGGTGCTCGGCTTGACCAAGGGCCTGCCATTTACTGAAAACCCCTGTTTGGGCACCCAGCTGACCTGGGTGAGGACCAATTCCAAGCCCGCCCAGGCCTACACGATGGCCGCGTTTCCCTCGGCAAGCCAACTGGGCAGCTATGGCACGAAGGGTCCGTGGTCCGCCGTCACCCGGGCCGGCCAGCTGTCCAACGTTGGCTACGCTCAGGCGTCGTTCGCGCTGGCCACCATGGCACGCAACAGCTTCCGCCCCGGCATGGTGTGGATCGATGTGGAACCACGTCCGGCCCAGCCGTGGCCCACCGCGACGGCAGCGGCGCAACGCGAAAACCGTTTGATTATTGAGGGTCTGATGCGGGGGCTGCGTGATGCCGGGTTCTCCTATGGACTGTACTCCTTCACCAGCGGGTGGCAAGCCATCACGGGCTCGTGGCATCTTCCCGGGGTACCGGTCTGGGCCACCGCCGGCCGGCTTGACTACCCCACTGAAGCGCAGGACCGCTGCGTCCAACCAAGTTTTTCCGGTGGGCGTGTCTACCTGTCGCAGTGGTACGACGATACTCGCGACTACGACCTCACCTGTTCGAACTATGCATTCACGGCGCTGCCCATGCCAGGCTCTGCCCTGTCCGGCTCCACCGCCGACTTTAACGGCGACTGGAACAATGACGTTCTGGCCCGGGTGGCAGTGGCAAATCAATTGCGCCTCTATCCGGGCACCGGCAAAGGCGTCTTTTCGGCTGGCTCCACGATTGGCGTTGGATGGGGCGGCTTCAACGTGCTGGAAACCGTGGGTGATTTCTCCGGCGACGGCCATGGTGATGTGCTGGCCCGGGCACCGGCCACGGGCCAGCTGTGGCTTTACCGCGGCAATGGCGTTGGTGGGTGGCTGCCCCCTCAGGTGATAGGCAACGGCTGGAACGGGTTCGACTCCATTGTGGGCCCCGGTGACATGAACGGCGATCAAAGAGTCGACGTCCTGGCCCGGGAAACAGGAACGGGCCGGCTGTGGCTATACCCTGGCAATGGCAGCGGCGGCTGGCTTTCTCGGGTACTTGTGGGTGTCGGTTGGGGAATATTCAACACCCTTGTGGCCCCTGGTGACTTCACGGCCGACGGGACCTCCGACATTCTGGCGAGAGAAACCAGCACCGGCCTGTTGTGGCTGTATCCACGCACTGCTTCAGGCGGCTGGAATCCGCGGATCCTCATCGGAAACGGCGGGAACTCGCTTCCGGCCATCATGAGCCCCGGCGACTTCAACGGCGACAGAACTGCCGACGTGCTTGGCGTCGACTCTACCGGAACCATGTGGCTCTACCCGCGCACAGCACAGGGAACCTGGGCCAGTCGCGTTCAGGTGGGCCACGGGTGGAATGCCCTCAACGCCATCTTCTAGCCGGTCACAGCCATGAAAATGAGTCCACGATTTGCGGTGCGGGGCAGCTGGCCAGAACCCACCAGCTGGCTGCCCATAAGATGTAGCCATGAATACTGACTTACGCGCAGCTCCTCTAGCCGCCGACACCCTGCGCAGCTGGGCAATGGACGAAGAACTCAAAAAGACTGTGCTGGCCAATCCCGTCCTGGCCCACGCTGCCGGCAGGATCGCCCGGCGATACACAGCCGGTGAGAGCGCAACGGACGCGTTGGCCCTCATTGAAGCCAATGCCGCACGGGGGCACCGGACAAGCATCGAGTGCGTGGGAGAATCCGTCCGGTCCGCCGACGTAGCTAATGCTGAGGCCAGCGCCTTCCAATCGTTGGCCAGTGAGCTGAAGCAACGAGGTCAGTACGCCACCGTGTCCCTGGACCTCTCACACATCGGCTCCCTCGTTTCACCTGAGCTCGGCCGCAGCAACGCCTTGGCCATTGCTGCCGCAGCGCGTGATGCAGGCAGCTACATGATGATCTCGGCTGAAGGCTCCGAACGTACGGATCTGGTGCTTGACCTTTACGATGAAATCGCCGCCCAGTTCCCGGAAACAGGCATCACCATCCAAGCGAGACTGCACCGCTCCCCCGCCGACCTTGAGCGGGTCATGGCCCGCCCCGGCCCCATCCGCCTTGTCAAGGGCGCATTCTTGGAAAATCAGCGGGTGGCCCACCCGCGGGACAGCGCCCCGCTCACGGACAGCTACCTGAGGATGGCCCAGCGGCTGGTGGCGGCCGGGCATCGGGTGAACCTGGCAACTCACGACGCCGATCTGGTCGCGTCACTGAAGTCCCTGCTCGGCCAGCAACTCCATGGCGAGCACGTTGAGTTCGAGATGCTCCAGGGCCTTGGCACCGCATTGCTCGATTCACTTCATGGGGAGGGGTACACAACACGCGAATATGTGGTGTTCGGCCCCGAATGGTGGCTGTACGTCCTGAATCGAATCGCCGAACATCCGGAACGGGTCGTGACAGCGCTCGCGGACCTGAACCAAACAGCCTAGCTCGAAGGAAAAGCAGGGCCCGCGGCAGGCAATCACCGATGGCCCTGCAATCACAGTCGATGAGCTAGCGCTGGTCGGGGCCCAAGGGAAGCGGCTCGATCGGCTGGTCGTTGGCGGTGAGGTCAATCCCGTAGTCCTTGGCAAAGACAACGCGGGTGTCCTTGTAGATGCCGGGGTGGTTCTCATCCAGTTCAAACACGCGCGCACCCCGCAGTCGGTTCCGCCCGGCACCGGGCAAACCGTAGGCCCCAAATCCGGTACCCGGCGCGTAGCCCAGCTGAACGCCGTAGTAGTTGCCCACATAGGTGTTCACGTGGTCGTGGCCCACAAAGTAGCCCTTGACATCCCCGCGCTCCAGGAATGCGTTGAACAATCCTGAGTTGATGGGGCCGGGGCACTCATCCTCGTTGCGCTCGCCCACAATGGTGTGGCGGGTCAGTGCCCGGGCATGGTCTGAGTCCTTGCGGGAGTCGATGCTGGCAAACCACATGTTGCGGTGTTCGTGCAAGGCAATGTGGCCCCACATCAACGAGGGCACCTTCTTGCCGTACATGCGCTCGGTGGCGATGGACTTTTCGCGGTACCAGCTGACCTGGTCCATGCGTACCCAATCCCACGTGGGGTAGCCCTCAAAACTCTGCCCGTTGATGGCGCCCGGCGCGTACCGGCCCGTGTCGATGAGCCACAGGCCGAAGGCAGGCGCCTTGGAGGTGGCGGACTTGATGAGCAGTTGTGTGTTGGAGGTGCCGGTGAGGCCCGGGGTGGAGTCGGCGTTGACGTTGAACGCGTAGCTTTGCAGGAAGGCAAGCATCTTGGCTTCGGTCATGCCGGTGCGTGCCAGGGAATCCTCGTCGTGGTTTCCGAAGGTCACGGCCCACGTGATCTTGCGCTTTTCCATGGGTAGCACCACATGATTCAGTGCCTGCTTGACCTCCAGCTCGTTTTCGCAGCCGCCAGTGATGACATCGCCATTGATGACCACAAAGTCTGGCTTCTCCGCATCAAGGGTGCGCTCCATGAGTTCAATGGTGCGGCGGTCGGTGCGTTCGTCGTCCTGGGTGTCATTGAACTGGACGATCTTGAAGGTGCCATTGGGGCGAAACGCAAGGCTCGGCTTGGGTGGCTTGGCCCCCGGAGCTGCCTTGCTCTCGGTTCCTGCAGCCATAGTGATTCCCAGCGCGCCCAGGGTTCCCGCGGCAGCCAATGCTGCTCTCCGGCTGAGTTTTGGCTGGTTGATGCTTGCCGTCATTGCTGCCTCTCGAAAGGTGGTGCGGCGCCTGTTTGGGCCGCAGTTGCACCACGACAGTAGGGAGCCAAACCGGCCAGCGCAGTAACACGGGAGGTCCGCCCGGAGAACGCCCGGTGAACAGCCGGTACGAAGCCGGGCCCAACGCAAAACGGCACCCATCCGCAGTGGTGGGTGCCGCCGTCGTGCAGGAAAAAAGAAAACTAGCCCATCAGGGCCGAGCCCACAAAGGGATCGACGGCCAGGGACAGGAACACCAGGGTCAGGTAGGTGATGGATACGTGGAAAACCTTCATGGCGTTCTTCTTCGTCACCAGGTTCTTCTTGGAGTTGTTGTACAGCGTGTGCGCCTCCAGCAGGAACCAGATGCCGGCAGCTGCCGTGGTCACGGTGTAAACGATTCCAGCACCGCCCAGGGGGATCATGAGCAGCGAACAAGCCACCATGGCCCAGGTGTAGAGCACCACCTGAACGGCCACCGTGCGTGAACCGGCCACCGCGCCAAGCATGGGGACGTTGACGGCGTTGTAGTCGTCGCTGTAGCGCATGGACAAAGGCCAGTAGTGCGGCGGCGTCCACAAGAAAATGATCATGAACAAGATCACGGCGGGCCACTGGACAGTGTTGGTGACGGCCGCCCAGGCGATCAACACCGGCATGCAGCCGGCAGCCCCGCCCCAAACAATGTTCTGGGATGTGCGGCGCTTGAGGATCAGGGAGTAGACCACCACGTACAGGAAGATGGCGGCAATGCCCAGGATGCCTGTCAGCGGGTTGATGCTCCACAGCAGGACCACTGCCAGAACTGTCAGCACCCAAGAGAACACCAGTGCTTCACGCGGCGTAATCACACCGGTCACCAGGGGGCGCTTGGAGGTGCGGTTCATGATCTTGTCAATGTCGCGGTCAATGTAGCAGTTGAATGCGCCGGACGCGCCAGCCGCCAACGCCCCGCCAACCATGGTGGCAACCATGAGCCAGAGGCTGGGGACGCCGTTCATGCCGGCAAAGCCGTGCGCATAAAACATGGTAGGCAGGGTGGTCACCAGCAGGAGTTCCACAACCCGGGGCTTTGTCAGGGCCAAATATCCCTTGGCCTTTTCCGCAAAACCCACAGAAACCTTGGCTGGGGTTTCGGTGGTCGGGGTATGCATTGCACTCACGTGTACTGTCACCATGTTTTCATTGTTGATTCGGCGCTGTGGCTTCACTGCCCGCCGCAACATGTGCACGGATGGCAAAGCTATCCCTATAATAGCCGCCCGAACCGCCGGAGAGCGAAAATCGCCAAAGTCAAGTGTGCGCTTCCGAGTTCTCAACATGTGAAAACCACTCACGGAAGTGGGTGCGAGTCGTGTAACTTTAGAATCGCCTGACCGCGTGTGATCAAGCCTCCCACGGCACCCGTGAGACTAAGCTTGATATTGCTGAAAGCAATACCCCAGGGCAGGGCCCTGAATCAGCAGCCAAAGTTTGTTGACATTCTTCGGCGCGCACGCTTGCCCTGCAGCTGCACTTTTTTGCCCATAACGAGAGGGACCTGTCAGTGTCACATCTGGATTTGCCAACGTTCACCTGGACCGCCAACGATCAGCGCGCAGTGGACACTGCCCGAATTCTGGCCGCTGACGCAGTAGAGAAGGTGGGTAACGGCCACCCAGGCACGGCGATGTCGCTGGCTCCGGCCGCGTACTTGTTGTTCCAGAAGGTCATGCGCATTGATCCGAAGAACCCTGACTGGATTGGTCGCGACCGTTTCATCCTGTCGCCGGGCCACACGTCCCTGACGCTGTATGTCCAGCTTTTCCTGTCCGGCTACGGGCTGGAACTTTCCGATCTTGAAGCTTTGCGCACCTGGGGTTCGCTGACTCCTGGCCACCCGGAGTACAAGCACACCGCCGGTGTGGAAATCACCACCGGCCCGTTGGGCCAGGGCCTGGCCTCGGCTGTTGGCTTCGCCTACTCCCAGCGCCGCATGCGCGGGCTCATGGACCCTGACGCAGCCCCGGGCACCAGCCCGTTCGACCACACCGTCTGGGTTATTGCTTCCGACGGCGACATGCAGGAAGGCGTCACGTCCGAGGCCTCCAGCCTGGCCGGGCACCAGGAGTTGGGCAACATGGTTGTCATCTACGACTCCAACCACATCTCCATTGAAGATGACACCAACATTGCCTACTCCGAAGACGTGCTCAAGCGCTACGAAGCCTACGGCTGGCATGTGCAGCGCGTTGACTGGACCAAGACCGGCGACTACGTCGAAGATGTTGCCGAACTGCACGCAGCCCTGGCCGCGGCAAAGGCTGAGACCACCAAGCCTTCACTGATCTCCCTGCGCACAATCATTGGCTTCCCGTCCCCGAAGAAGCAGAACACGGGCGGCATCCACGGTTCCGCCCTGGGTGCAGCCGAAGTTGCCGCCCTGAAGGAAGTTCTGGGCTTTGACCCGGCAAAGAACTTCGACGTTGAGCCGGCCATCCTGGACCACGCCCGCGAGCTGGTTACCCGTGGCGCCGAAACTCGTGAAGAGTGGAATGTTGGCTTCACGGCTTGGCAGAACGCCAACCCGGAATCCGCAGCCCTGCTGGAGCGCATTGAGAAGAAGGAACTCCCGGCCAACTGGGAAGAGAACCTGCCCGTCTTTGAAGGCGGCAAGGAAGTCTCCACCCGCGTTGCCTCCGGCAAGGTTCTGAATGCCATTGGCGGTGTGCTGCCCGAGCTGTGGGGCGGTTCCTGCGACTTGGCCGGTTCCAACAACACCACCCTTGAAGGCACCGGCTCGTTTGTGCCGGCCTCCAAGCAGACCGACACCTGGTCAGGCGGCCCCTACGGCCGTGTCCTGCACTTCGGTATCCGCGAACACGCCGCTGCCGCCATTGTGAACGGCATCCACCTGGGTGGCCCCACCCGTGCGTTCTCCGGCACGTTCCTGATCTTTAGCGACTACCAGCGCCCTGCCATCCGCCTCAGTGCACTGATGGGTGTCCCGTCCATCTACGTGTGGACGCACGACTCCATCGGTTTGGGCGAAGACGGACCCACCCACCAGCCTGTGGAGCAGCTCTCGAGCCTGCGCGCCATTCCGGGCCTGGATGTGGTGCGCCCGGGTGATTCCAATGAAGTCTCGGCTTCCTGGAAGAAGATCCTGGAAACCACCAGCAACCCGGCCGGCATTGTGCTGACGCGTCAGAACATCCCCACCTACTCCCGTGGCGCCGGTGTTGCCACGGCCACCGAGTTCGGTTCCGCCGAGGGAGTTGCCCAGGGTGGATACATTTTGGCTGAGGCCGTGTCCGACGGCGCAGTTGTCACCCCCGCCGTGATTCTGATCGCCACTGGCTCCGAGGTGCAGCTGGCTGTTGAGGCCCGCGAGGCATTGCAGGCCGTGGGCATCGCCACCCGTGTTGTCTCCATGCCCTGTGTTGAGTGGTTCAACGCCCAGCCCGCAGAGTACCGCGAGCAGGTACTGCCCTCCGCCGTCAAGGCCCGCGTCTCCGTCGAAGCCGGTTTGGCTTTGGGCTGGCGCGAATTCGTTGGCGACGCCGGCCGGACCATCTCCTTGGAGCACTTCGGCGCCTCGGCCGACTACAAGATCCTGTTCAAGGAATTCGGCATCACCACCGAGGCCGTCACGGCCGCTGCCAAGGACTCCCTGGCTGCCGTGCAGGACTCACTGGCCGCCGCCAACTCCTAAGCACCACCGGCCGGCAGGCACCACGGGATGGTTCCCGCCAGCCGCCACGTCTTCACCCCGTTGTCCTGGGACCGTGCCACAGCGCACTGCCCCAGGACAACGGAACAACGCTCCTGCGCAGTGCCTTGAGGCAGGGCCTTCATCTTAAGGAAGTAGCAAAATGACTCATTCAACTCCCACAGCAGCACTCTCAGCAGCTGGCGTTTCGATTTGGCTTGATGACTTGTCCCGCAGCCGCATCAGCAGTGGCAATCTCACTGCCCTGATCGCGGAGAAGAACGTTGTTGGCGTCACCACCAACCCCAGCATTTTTGAAGCAGCCATCACCAAGAGCGATGACTACAAGGCTGAGCTGAAGAAGTTCTCCGCCGCTGGTGTTTCGGCTGAAGAAGCCGTCTTCGAATTGACCACGGCCGACGTCGCCGACGGTTGCGACATCTTCGCCGGCGTTGCCGACGCCACCAAGGGCGTTGACGGCCGCGTCTCCATCGAAGTTGACCCGCGCAAGGCCTGGGACACCGCAGGGACATTCGAGGAAGCCAAGCGACTCTACGCCAAGGTCAACAAGAAGAACGTCCTGATCAAGATCCCGGCAACCCTCGAGGGCCTGGAAGCCATCACCTCCACCCTGGGCGAGGGCATCAGCGTCAACGTCACGCTGATCTTCTCCCTTGACCGCTACCGCGCCGTCATGAACGCCTTCCTGAGCGGTTTGGAACTGGCCAAGGCCAACGGCCACAACCTGGCCGACATCCACTCCGTCGCCTCCTTCTTCGTGTCCCGCGTGGACCTGGAAATCGACAACCGCCTCGAGGCCATTGGCACCGAGGAGGCTGCCTCCCTCAAGGGCAAGGCCGGCCTTGCCAACGCACGCCTGGCCTACCAGGCCTTCGAAGAGGTCTTCTCCTCCGAGCGCTGGGCCCTGTTGGCCGACGCCGGAGCGCTCCCCCAGCGCCCCCTGTGGGCCTCCACGGGTGTCAAGAACCCGGCCTACCCGGACACCCTGTACGTGACCGAACTGGTCGCCGCCCACGTGGTGAACACCATGCCGGAGAAGACCCTGGATGCAACCTTCGACCACGGCGTGGTCGAAGGTGACACCATCACCGGCACCTACGAGGAAGCCAACGCCCTGCTGAACCAGCTCGAAGGCCTGGGCATCTCCTACAACGACGTTGTGGGCATCCTGGAAACCGAAGGTTTGGACAAGTTCGTCGCCAGCTGGAAGGACCTCCTGAACCACGTCCAGGAAGCCCTGGACGCTGCAGGCTCGGAAGGCTAAGCACCATGACATCACTGGCATTTGCGGCCACAGGCGCCGCACAGGAAGCGGGCGCGTCCCAGCTGCTGACACTCGTTGCCGACCAGGTGGCTTCCCGGATCTTCGCCAAGGACGCCACCCTGTGGGGCCCGGAGGCAGAAGCAGAATCGGCCATCCGTTTGGGTTGGGTCGAGGCTGCAGAAGTTTCGGCACCCCTCGTGGAGCAGATCCATGCCCTGCGTGCCGAGCTTGCCGCTGAGGGCGTCAACCACATCGTCTTGTGCGGCATGGGCGGCTCGTCCCTGGCGCCTGAGGTCATCACGGCCACGGCCGGCGTTGAGCTGACGGTCCTGGACAGCACCGACCCCGACCAGGTGCGGGCCGCTGTCAGCGACCGTCTGGCAACAACTGCCATAGTGGTGTCCTCCAAGTCGGGCTCCACGCTGGAAACCGACTCGCAGCGACGCATCTTCGAAGCCGAGTTCACCGCAGCCGGTTTCGATGCCAAGTCACGCATCATCATTGTCACCGACCCGGGCTCTCCCCTGGACGGTTTTGCCCGGGAGGCCGGATACCGCAAGGTGTTCAACGCCGATCCCAACGTTGGCGGCCGCTATTCGGGCCTGACGGCTTTTGGCCTGGTCCCCTCGGGCCTGGCCGGCGCTGATATCGCTGCGTTGCTGGATTCCGCTGAGGAAGCCGGCGAAATGCTCCGTGACGACGACGTGGACAACGTTGGCCTGCGCCTGGCAGCAGCCCTGGGCGGCTCCAGCCCCTTGCGCAACAAGATTGTCATTGTTGAGGACGGTTCCGGCATTGTTGGCTTCGCCGACTGGGCCGAGCAGCTCATTGCCGAATCCACTGGCAAGCAGGGCACAGGCGTGCTGCCTGTTGTGGCTGACGCCAACTCCCCCGAAGTTGTTTCCGGTGCCGCCGATGTTCTGGTGGTGCGGCTGGTGGCCGGGGATTCCGACGTCGAACTTGGCGAGAACGAGGTCAGCATCGCCGGGGACCTGGGCGCGCAGATGATGGTGTGGGAATTTGCCACAGCCGTGGCGGGGCGCCTGCTGGGCATCAACCCCTTCGACCAGCCTGACGTGGAGGCAGCCAAGTCTGCCGCACGCGGCCTGCTGGACGCCACACCGGCGCCAACACCGGCACTGTTCACCGACGGTGCCATTGAGGTGCGCACTGCCAACCACGACGCCGACTGGTTGACTGGCGCAGGCACTGTGGAGCAGGCCATCTCTGCCCTGCTGGGCACCTTGCCGGCGGACGGCTACCTCAGCGTGCAGGTCTACCTGGACCGCCTGGCCAATGCGCCGCTGGCAGAGGTTCGTAACGAACTTGCCGCTGTGAGCAACCGCCCCGTCACGTTTGGCTGGGGACCTCGCTTCCTGCACTCCACCGGCCAGTTCCACAAGGGTGGCCCCGCAGTGGGAGTGTTCTTGCAGGTTACGGGTGCGGCGCAACAGGATTTGGCAATTCCGGAACGGCCGTTTAGTTTTGGGGAGCTGATTTCTGCTCAGGCTGCCGGTGACGCCACCGTGCTGGCTGATCACGGACGCCCGGTTCTGCGCCTTCACTTGACTGACGTGGCCGCCGGCGTTGCACAACTCAAGACTGTGGTGGCCACACTCGCTGGCCAGCACTCCGACGCATAAGGTAACTTCTCAACAGATGCCAACCTCCGCAGCAACACAAAATGAAAACCCGCTCCGGGACAGTCGGGACCGCCGACTGTCCCGGGTTGCGGGCCCGTCGTCGCTGGTGCTCTTTGGAGTGACCGGTGACCTGGCGCGCAAGAAGCTCATGCCCGCCGTGTACGACCTCGCCAACCGCGGGTTGTTGCCGCCCAGTTTTGCCTTGGTTGGTTTTGGCCGCCGTGCCTGGACCGATTCAGACTTTGCCGCCCAGGTGAAAACGTCCGTGCAGGCCCATTGCCGCACCCCGTTCGATGAGAGCGTGTGGAGTCAACTCAGCGAGGGCATTCGTTTTGTCCAGGGCGAATTTGATGACCACGCCGGCTTTGAGCGCCTCAAGGCAACCCTGGCCGAACTCGACCAAACCCGGGGCACCCGGGGAAACACCGCTTTCTACCTCTCCATCCCGCCCAAAGCGTTTGAACTCGTCTGCCGCCAGCTGTCCGAGCACGGCCTGGCGCAGGGCACGGATGAGAGCTGGCGTCGTGTGGTGATCGAGAAGCCTTTTGGCCACAACCTTGAATCCGCACGTGCCCTCAATGACATTGTGGAATCGGTGTTCCCGCAGGACGCTGTCTTCAGGATTGACCACTACCTGGGCAAGGAAACCGTCCAGAACATTCTGGCGCTCCGTTTCGCCAACCAGTTCTTTGAGCCGCTGTGGAACGCCAACTATGTGGATCATGTGCAGATCACCATGGCCGAGGACATTGGCACGGGCGGCCGTGCTGGGTATTACGACGGCGTGGGTGCTGCCCGCGATGTCATCCAGAACCACCTCTTGCAGCTGCTTGCCCTGACGGCCATGGAGGAACCCATTTCCTTCGACGCCGATCACCTGCGTGCGGAGAAGGAAAAGGTCCTGTCCGCCGTCAAGCTGCCCGAGGACCTCTCCACGCATTCCGCCCGCGGCCAGTTCTCCGGCGGCTGGCAGGGTGGCGAGCATGTTCTTGGTTACCTGGAGGAAGAGGGCATTCCCGCCGATTCCACCACCGAAACCTTTGCCGCCATCCGCCTGGACATCCACACCCGCCGTTGGTCCGGGGTGCCGTTCTACTTGCGTGCTGGCAAGCGTTTGGGCAGGCGCGTCACCGAGATCGCAGTGGTCTTCAAGCGTGCACCAAATCTGCTGTTCACCGACCACCAGGAAGATGACTTCGGCCAGAACGCCGTGGTGATCCGCGTGCAGCCGGATGAGGGTGTCACCATCAGGTTCGGCTCCAAGGTCCCTGGCACGCAGATGGAAGTCCGCGACGTCACCATGGACTTTGGCTACGGACACGCCTTCACCGAGTCGAGCCCCGAAGCGTATGAGCGCCTGATCCTTGATGTTTTGCTGGGTGAGCCGCCGCTGTTCCCCCGCCACGAAGAAGTTGAATTGTCCTGGAAGATCCTTGACCCGTTCGAGGAATTTTGGGCTGCAGAGGGCAAACAACCCGAGGCCTATGACCCCGGCAGTTGGGGACCGGCGTCGTCAGATGAACTGTTGAAGCGAGATGGAAGGACGTGGCGTAGACCGTGATAGTTGAACTCCCGGACACCACAACGTCCAAGATCACCAAGGAGATCGTCAAGCTGCGCGAGCAGGGTGGCGTGGTTGCCCTGGGCCGTGTTTTGACCCTTGTGGTCATCACCCGCAGCGGCAAGGAAGAAGAAGCCATTGAGGCGGCCAACCTGGCCAGCCGGGAGCACCCGTGCCGGATCATTGTCCTCGCGGCTGGATCCGCGCACGCGGAAACCCGCCTCGATGGCGAGATCCGCGTAGGCGGCGACGCCGGGGCATCCGAGGTCATTGTGCTGCACGGTTATGGTGAACTGGCTGCAGAAAACGAATCGCTGGTTTCGGCACTGCTCCTGCCTGACGCACCCATTGTTGCCTGGTGGCCTCATAGTGCGCCGGTCAAGCCCAGCGAGTCCCCGGTGGGCCGCATTGCCCACCGGCGCATCACGGATTCGGCCAATGCGCCCGATCCCCGTGAGGCCCTCAAACACATTGGTGATAGCTACGCCGCGGGCGACACCGACCTGGCTTGGACGCGCCTGACCAATTGGCGGATCCAGTTGGCGGCCACTTTGGATCAGTACGACGGTTCCGACCCCATCACCGGGCTGCAGGTGGAGGGTGCCAGTGACTCCCCCAGCACATTGCTCTTGGCGTCCTGGCTGCACAAGGCCCTCAACGTGCCTATTCAGGTGCGTGAAGATCCCAGTGGAACTGGCATCCGCACAGTTGTCATCGAACGTAGCAAGGGCAATGTTGTGTTGACCCGCCCGGGCGCCATCGAGGCATTCCTGACCCAGCCCGGACAGCCCGACCAGCAAATCTCCCTGCCCCGCCGTTCCCTGCAGGACTGCCTGGCGGAGGAGTTGCGCCGCTTGGACCCTGACGAGGTATTTGGTGAAGTGGTCACCGCCGGCCTGCACGAGTTGTTCGCAAAAGAGAAGGCTGTTCAGTCATGAGTTCCAACGTCCGCATCACCAAGCATCCTTCCTTTGACGTTTTGGCGGCCACCACTGCCGCACGGCTGATCACCCGCCTTCTTGACGTTCAGAGCGAACGCGGCGAAGCCACGGTGGTGCTGACCGGTGGCAGCGTTGGCATTGCGACGCTGCGGGAGATTGCGCAGTCCCCAGCCCGTTTGGCAGTGGACTGGAGCAAGGTCAACTTTTGGTTTGGGGATGACAGGTTTGTGCCCACCGATTCAGCCGACAGGAATGCCGGCCAGGCCGCCGAGGCGCTGCTGAACCACATTGCTGTTGACCCTGCCCGGGTTCACGCCATGGCCGCCTCGGACACGGTTGCCGATCTCGACGAAGCAGTGCAGCTGTACGCGGATGAGCTGGCGCGGGCCGCCCGGCACGAATGGGAGAACAGCGACGACTCCTCCGAGCAGGCACCCACGGTGCCGCGCTTCGACGTGCTGTTGTTGGGTCTTGGCCCCGACGCCCACATTGCGTCGCTGTTCCCCGAGATGGCTGGCATCCGTACCACTGGAAGCAACGTGGTGGCAGTGCGCAACTCCCCCAAGCCGCCGCCGTCGCGCGTGTCATTGACGCTGGAGGCCATCAACTCGGCCGCCGAAATCTGGATTGTGGCAGCAGGCGCCGATAAGGCAGCGGCCGTGGGCCTGGGCCTGGCCGGCGCCAACACGGTGCAGGTGCCGGCCTCCGGTGCCCGGGGCAGGAATAAGACCTTGTGGCTGCTCGATGAGCAGTCGGCGGCAAAGGTTTCGGCGCAACTGCTGCACCGCGAGCACTAGCCCCTCCCCGACGCTCTCGCAGCAATGGTGTGTTTTTTCCCGACGCTCTCGCAGTAGTGGCTGGATTTTACTGAACGCTCTCGCAGCAGCTCCGACTGAACCGGTGGCCAGCGCGATAGGGTTCTCGGAAATCTGACCATTACTGC
This sequence comes from Arthrobacter sp. HLT1-20, assembly GCF_054510895.1. Classification (NCBI taxonomy): domain Bacteria; kingdom Bacillati; phylum Actinomycetota; class Actinomycetes; order Micrococcales; family Micrococcaceae; genus Arthrobacter; species Arthrobacter sp. HLT1-20. Next base: position 140,541 of record NZ_JBTNDR010000005.1, read on the forward strand.
GAGAGCGTTGGTCGAGAACCAGCCATTAGTGCGATAGCGTCTGGGGGTAACAAAGAAGAGGTCCCGCTCAGCGGGACCTCTTCTTTGTGTACTGCTACTATCTGTCCTGCGTGGTGCTTAGCTGTAGGACATGATCAGACCCAGGCCGATGATCACTACGCCCCAGGTGATGCCCAAAACTACTGTGAAGCGGTTCAGGTTGCGCTCGGCAACACCGGAGGAGCCAAGGTTTGAGCTCATGCCGCCACCAAACATGTCCGACAGACCGCCGCCACGGCCCTTGTGCAGCAAGATCAGCAAGGTCAGCAGCAAGCTGGTGACACCCAAAAGGATCTGCAGGGCGATTTGTAGTGTTTCCACGAGTGGCCTTTCAGCATGGTAATTGTAAAGCGCAAAAAAGTTGGAGTGCACCCCAGTCTATCCGTGTCCACCCGCACATTGCGAATGGACACGGAACTTGGGCGGCTATTCGCTAGTTCGTTACGAGGTGGCTCTCAAAGCGGGCAATGCTGGCAAATTCGCCGGCATCCAGGCTGGCACCGCCAACCAAAACACCGTCAACATCGCGCTCAGCCATGATGGCCGCAACGTTGTTGGCCTTGACCGAACCGCCGTAGAGCAGGCGAGTCTTGGCGGCCGTCTCGGTGCCGAACAGTTCTACCAGCTCGGCGCGAATGGCTGCACACATTTCCTGTGCGTCCTCCGGACCGGCAACTTCGCCGGTACCGATGGCCCAGACGGGCTCATAGGCAATGACCAGTGTGGCCGCCTGCTCGGCGGTCAAGCCGGCAACGCCTGCGCGGACCTGCGCGAGCGTATGCTCAACATGGGTGCCGGCCTGGCGGATGGCGAGGCCCTCACCGGCACACAGCACGGGGGTGACCTCGTTGCGGTAGGCTGCCTTGACCTTGGCGTTGAGCAGTTCGTCGCTTTCGTTGTGGATTTCACGGCGTTCGCTGTGACCCACCAAGACGTACGCGCAGCCGAGCTTGTTCAGGAATGCTCCGGAGATGTCACCCGTGTACGCGCCGGAATCCTTGTCGGAGAGGTCCTGTCCACCGTAGGCCAGCTTGAGCTTGTCGCCCTGGACCAGGGTCTGGACGCCGCGGAGGTCCGTGAACGGCGGGAACACTGCAACCTCTACCCGGCTGAAATCGTGGCGGGCATCGGAAAGTGTCCAGGCGAGCTTCTGCAGCAAAGTGATGCCCTGGACGTGGTCCATGTTCATCTTCCAATTGCCGGCAATTAGCGGTGTCCGGTCGAAATTACCGTTGGTTGAAGTCGTCATCGCTGTCTCGTTTCTTGGTGTAACTAAATCAAAACTTGAAAAATTTGCGCCAGGTGGCGCGAGAAAAGGCGGCGGCAGGATGATCCTGCCGCCGCCTTTTGATTTAGCGCTCTAGTGCGCTTAGCCCCGGAAGTTCCTTGCCTTCAAGGAATTCCAGGCTTGCTCCACCACCGGTGGAGATATGGCCGAATTCGGTGTCCGCGAACCCGAGGGTGCGCACGGCTGCGGCAGAATCGCCGCCACCAACCACTGTGAAGCCGCCGTTGGCACTGTTGGTGCTCAACGCACCGGCCACTGCGCGGGTTCCCTCGGCGAAGGCCGCAAACTCGAACACGCCCATGGGCCCGTTCCAGAACACAGTCTTTGCCGTGGCAATTGCGGTTGCGAAGGCTGCACCGGACGCAGGCCCTATGTCCAGGCCCAGGCCGCCTGCCCCGAAGGAGCTTTCCTCGATAGCATCCGCCGCAACCACTTCGTGGTCGGCATCAGCGGCGAAGCCGGAGGCAACCACAATGTCGGTCGGCAGCACAAACGTGGTGCCGGCAGCAGCCGCACGGTCCAGGTAGTCCTGGACCACGGGGATCTGGTCAACTTCCAACAGTGAAGCGCCAACCTTGTGGCCCTGTGCTGCAAGGAAGGTGAACAGCATGCCGCCGCCAACCAGGATCGTGTCCGCCTTGCCAAGAAGGTTGTCAATGACAGCCAACTTGTCGGAAACCTTTGAACCACCCAAAACCACAACGTAGGGGCGCTCGGTGTTGGTGGTCAGCTTGCGCAGAACCTCCAACTCGGTGCGCACCAGATCGCCCTGGTAGGACGGCAAAAGCTTCGCAATGTCGAAGACACTGGCGTGCTTACGGTGGACGGCACCAAAGGCGTCATCCACGTAGGCACCGTTCTCCCCCGTCAGTGCTGCCAGCTCGGCAGCAAATGCTGCGCGCTCGGCGTCGTCCTTGGAGGTTTCGCGGGCATCAAAACGCACGTTCTCCAACACCAGGACGGAACCGTCAGCCAAAGCTGCAGCAGCAGCCTGTGCTGCGGGACCTGTGGTGTCAGCGGCCAGTGTGGCGTTGAGCTCGGGAGCCAACTCCGCCAGGCGGGCCACAGCGGGAGCCAAAGAATACTTGGCCTCCGGCGCACCCTTGGGGCGGCCCAGGTGGGCGCTGAGCAGAACCTTGGCACCGGCGTCGGCCAATGCCTTGATCCCGGGCAGGGAGGCCTTGATGCGGCCATCATCCGTGACGGTAGCGCCGTCGAGCGGCACGTTCAAATCACTACGGATCAGAACGTACCGCCCCCGGACACCTTCATCGATGAGTTCGCTGAGGGTGTGAAGTGTCATTTTTAGCCTTAGAGCTTGGAGGCGACGAGCTCGGTCAAGTCGACCAGGCGGTTGGAGTAGCCCCACTCGTTGTCGTACCAGGAAACAACCTTGACCTGGTTGCCAATGACCTTGGTCAGGCCGGAGTCAAAGATGGACGACGCCGGGTCGCCAACAATGTCCGAGGACACGATCGGGTCTTCGGTGTAGGTCAGGTAGCCGGCGAGCTTGCCTTCGGCAGCAGCAGCCTTGTAAGCAGCGTTGACTTCCTCAACGGTTACCTCGCGGCTCACGGTTGCGGTCAGGTCGGTGGCTGAGCCTGTGGGGACGGGTACGCGGATGGCGTAGCCATCCAGCTTGCCCTTGAGCTCCGGCAGAACCAGGCCAATAGCCTTGGCTGCACCTGTGGAGGTCGGGATCATGTTGACTGCTGCTGCACGGGCACGGCGGAGGTCGCTGTGCGGGCCGTCCTGCAGGTTCTGGTCGGCAGTGTAGGCGTGGATGGTGGTCATCAGGCCACGCTCCAAACCGAAGTTGTCGTTCAGGACCTTGGCCAGCGGGCCCAGGCAGTTGGTGGTGCAGGATGCGTTGGAGATGATGTGGTGCGCGGCGGGATCGTAAAGATCGTCGTTGACACCCAAAACGATGGTGATGTCTTCATTGGACGCCGGAGCGGAGATGAGGACCTTCTTGGCGCCGGCATCAATGTGCTTCTGTGCGTCGGCGGCCTTGGTGAAGAAGCCAGTGGATTCGATGACGATGTCAACGCCCAATTCGGCCCACGGGAGGTTTGCGGGATCGCGCTCAGCCAGGACGGTGATGGTCTTGCCGTCAACCACCAGGTGGCCGTCAACAACCTCAACGGAAACGGACAAGCGGCCGTTTACGGAGTCATACTTGAGCAGGTGGGCCAAGGCCTCGGGGCTGGTGAGATCGTTGACTGCAACGATCTCAATGTCGGCGCCCTGAGCGAGTGCGGCGCGGAAGTAGTTGCGGCCGATGCGGCCGAACCCGTTGATACCAATACGAGTAGTCACTTAGTTCTCTCCTTGGTGCTCTTACGAACACACGTAGTCAGGTTGAAGGTCACCTTCAACCATTGTTTCCCGCACGACGTTGGGCAGAGATTCTTTCGATGGCGCACATCGACAAGCGCGCGCCGTGATCTATATTACGTTCTATGGTGCCCGCCCCGTTAATCGAACGGAGCGGGCGTCCATATGTTGGTCAGAAACACCGCCGAAACATGGTGTTTGCTAGGCCAAGCTTGCTTACGGCAGGATCAGGCCTGTCGCGTTCTTGCGGGCTGCCTCAAAGCGCTTGGACACATCGGCCCAGTTCACAATGTTCCAGAAAGCCTTGACGTAGTCAGCCTTGACGTTGACGTAGTCCAGGTAGAAGGCGTGCTCCCACATGTCCAGCATCAGCAACGGGGTGGTCGCCACGGGGATGTTGCCCTGCTGGTCAAAGAGCTGCTCGATCAGCATGTTGCCGCCGAGGCCTTCGTAGGACAGCAAGGCCCAGCCCGAGCCCTGGATGCCCATGGCTGCTGCGGTGAAGTGGGCGCGGAAGGCGTCGAAGGAACCAAACGCATCGTCAATTGCTGCCGCCAATTCGCCTTCGGGCTTGTCGCCACCCTCGGGGGAAAGGTTGTTCCAGAAGATGGAGTGGTTGGTGTGGCCACCCAAGTGGAATGCCAAGTCCTTGGAGAACCTGTTGATGTTGGCGAAGTTGTTGGTCTCGCGAGCTTCGGCAAGCTGTTCCAGAGCCAGGTTGGCTCCTGCAACATAGGCAGCGTGGTGCTTGCTGTGGTGCAGTTCCATGATGCGGGCGGAAATGTTGGGTTCCAGGGCAGCGTAGTCATAGCTGAGTTCTGGGAGTGTGTACTTAGTCACGGTTCCTCCGTTGCGATTCTTCTGTTTGTTTTGCCGAAGGTGTTTGTCCGGCAAGGGTAATCCGTCTGGAACAGGCGGTTCACCCTCTACTCTTTCATACTAGGCAGCTCAGGTATCGAGCATGTCGAAAGTGACGTTGGACTCAGTGCCGGGAATGCCCAAATCTTTGGCCTTCTTATCCGCCATGGCCAGCAAACGGCGGATGCGTCCGGCAATGGCGTCCTTGGTCAGTGGCGGGTCGGCCAGCCTGCCCAACTCATCGAGGCTGGCCTGTTTGTGGGCCACCCGCAACGCTCCGGCGTACTTCAAATGGTCCGGGACGTCCTCGCCCAAGATTTCCAGGGCACGCTCCACCCGGGCGCCGGCAGCAACGGCCGCCTGCGCCGAGCGGCGTAGGTTGGCGTCGTCGAAGTTAGCCAGCCGGTTGGCCGTGGCGCGCACTTCCTTGCGCATGCGCCGTTCCTCCCACACCAAGAAGGTGTCGTGGGCGCCCATGCGCACCAGGAGGGCTGCGATGGTGTCGCCGTCGCGGATGACAACCCTGTCAATGCCGCGGACGTCGCGTGCCTTGGCCGCAATGTCCAGACGACGCGCGGCTCCCACAAGTGCCAGCGCGGCTTCCGGTCCAGGGCAGGTGACCTCCAGGGCCGAAGAGCGCCCCGGCTCGGTCAGGGAGCCGTGGGCCAGGAAAGCTCCACGCCATACGGCCTCGGCGTCTGCGGTGGAGCCGTTGACAACTACCGACGGAAGTCCCCTGACTGGGCGGCCTCGGGCGTCCAGCAGGCCGCTCTGGCGGGCCAGGGCTTCGCCGTCGCGCACCACCCGGACCACGTAGCGGTTGCCGCGGCGCAGCCCGCCGCCGGAGACAACAATGATCTCGCTTTGGTGGCCGTACATTTCGGCGATGGCCAGGCGCAGGCGCCGGGCGGTTGCCGCGGTGTCCACCTCGGCTTCGATGACAATCTTGCCGGAAATGATGTGCAAACCGCCAGCAAACCTCAAAAGCGCGGAAACCTCGGCCTTGCGGACGGAGGATTTCTTGACGTCAAGCCGAGACAATTCTTCTTTTACTGCCGCAGTTAGCGCCATGATTCAGCCTCTACTTTCACGTTCATTAATGACCCCCAAAGATATCGCGGTACGCAGCTGCCAACCGTAGCGGATCGTGGATAGCGTTGCCACCGGAACTCCCCACCTTACCGAACACCACCTCGGCACCAATCATTGCGGCCGCTTGTGTGAATTCGCCAACATCACCAATGGATGAGGGATCCGCCAGCACCACGTCAACACTGAACCCGGGTGCGTACCGTGAAATGACGTGCAAGTGGTCAGCGGCGTTCATGCCGTCGGCTTCGGCGTCGTTGACGTCAAGGTTCATGGTCAGCAGGCGCTTGGCCTTGGTGGCGCACAGGGCATCACGCATCTGCGGCAGCAACAAGTGTGGCAGCACGGAGGTGTACCAGGAGCCGGGCCCCAGGACCACCCAGTCGGCGTCGTGGATGGCTGCGACGGCTTCGGCGCAGGCCGGTGCGTCAGTGGGCAGCAGGCGGACCTCCTCCACTTCCCCAGCCTTGGCCAGCAGGGACTGGCCGCGGATCAGGCGCCCGGGCGAACCGGGAACCTTGATGCGGCCCTCAATGGTGAGCGGCACGCTGGCCATGGGCAGCACCTCGCCGCGGGCACCCAGCAGCGCCCCGGCCCACCGCAGCCCGGCCACGGGGTCGCCGAGGAGTTCCCACAGGGTCACAATCAGCAGGTTGCCCAGGGCGTGGTTGTCCAGGGATCCGGTGACGCCCTCGCGGGAGGTGAACCTGTGCTGCATGACGTCGCGCCAGGTCCTGCCCCAGTCGGTGTCGTCGCACAAGGCGGAGAGGGCCATGCGCAGGTCCCCGGGCGGGAGGACGCCCAGCTCTTCGCGCAGGCGCCCGGAGGAGCCGCCGTCGTCAGCCACTGTGACAACGGCGGTCACATTGCCCGTGACCAGGCGCAATGCAGAGAGGGATGCGGCCAGCCCGTGCCCGCCGCCCAGGGCTGCCACCTTGGCGCCGGTGTTCAGGGTGGAAAGCTTCGCGGCGGACGGGACTATGGGCAGAATTCCTGTGTACACGCTTACTCCCGGCCCAAATCGCGGTGCCGAATGCTTGTTGTGACGCGCGGCAGCTGGCTCAGGCGCTTGGCCAGTTCAATGGCCACAGCCACCGAGCGGTGCTTGCCGCCCGTGCAGCCCACGGCGATGGTGGCGTAATGCTTGTTCTCACGGCGGTAGCCCTCAAAAACGGGCTCCAGCGCGTGCACATACCTGTCCACAAAGTCGGCTGCGCCGTTGTCCTTGAGCACAAAGTTGCTGACGGCCTCGTCCTGACCGGTCAGCGGGCGCAGTTGCGGGATCCAGTGCGGGTTGGGGATGAAGCGGACATCGGCCACATAGTTGGCGTCCACGGGCAGGCCATATTTGAACCCGAAGCTCATGACTGTCAGGCTCAAAACCACCGGTCCAGACTCAGAAAACAGCTCCGTGACGGCAGAGCCAAGCTCGTGCACGTTCATGACGGAGGTGTCCAGGATCATTTCCGCCTGGTTCTTCATTTCAGAGAGCAGCACCCGTTCGGCGGCGATCCCGTCGAGGATGCGGCCGTCCTTCTGCAAGGGGTGCGGGCGCCTGCCCTGCTCGAAGCGGCGCACCAGGGTGTCGTCACTGGCGTCCAGGAACAGCACCCGGTAGCTCACACCGGCGGCTGAGAGGGCGTTGAGAGATTCGCGGATGTCGGCAAAGAGTGCCTTGCCGCGGACATCGACGACGACGGCCAGCTTGGGCAGGGCTGCCGGCATGCGGGAGACCAGCTCCGCCAGGGTGCCAAGCATCTGCGGTGGCAGGTTCTCGATGACATACCAGCCATGGTCTTCAAGGGCGTTGGCCGCGGTGCTGCGGCCGGCACCTGACATGCCCGTTACCACCAATAGTTCGGCCTCAACCGGTTTGACCGCCGTCAAGGCTTCCTCGCCGCCGGTGCTCTCTTGATCTTGGTTCATTGCGTTTCCCTGTCAATTATTTGTGTGAAACCCAAGGGTTCCGCCGCCCAGCCACGGCTACAGACTAAGCCTAGCGGGCGAGGGGCCCCAAAAGTTGCGGAGCAGCTTTTGGGGAGGCCGCTAGGCGCTATCCTCCGGGAGGAGTGCCGGCACGGCCGAACTACATGCGGGCCACGGCGAAGAGGATGCTGGCCAGCAGCAAAAGGCCGCCGATGATGAAGACGAACCGGGTGGTCCATGCTTGACGCATTGAAACTTCCTTAAATCATGTCGAAGCGTTCGGAACTGACTTGGCTGGAGGGGACGCCCACCTGGGCGAGGGCGTCTTCCATTGCATCCATCATGGGGGTCGAGCCGCAGATGAGGAACTCGTAGCGGCGGAATTGCCTGGGCAAACGGCGTCGCAACATGTCAGCGGTGATCCGCCCGCCTTCCCCGTCCCAGTCGTGCGGCGGGTTTCCCAGGACATGGACAAGTTCAAGGTTGGGCATTCTTTCGCTCAGCTCAGCCAACTCGTCGCGAAGCACCACGTCGTCCCAGTTTCCGCTCGCGTAGAACAGCGTCACGGGCCGGACGTCCTCACGCTCCAGCATGGTCAAAAGCATGCTGTACATCGGGGTCACACCCACACCTCCCGCAACAAAGACATACCCGGGCGCTTGTCGCTGGTCCATGCTGAACACGCCGTGCGGACCGTCAACATAGACCCGGGTGCCGACGGCAACCTCTGAAACAGTTTCAGTAAAGTCGCCGGCTGCCTTGATGGTCATGCTGATGGTTCCGCTAGGCTCCGTGTCTCCGGCGGAAGAAAACGAAAACGGGTGCTGGGTGAGGCTGAACGGGGACCGGCCGATCGCGATCCAGCCGAACTGTCCTGGCTTGAAACGAAAACCGTCGTGCCCCATTGGGGCAAGGACCAAGGTTGTGGCGTCTCCGCGTTCCATGGTCACTTTGACCACTTGCCAGGGACGTCGGAGCCTCATCAGCGGGCTGATGAGGCGAACCCACACCAAGAGGAAAATGAGGATGCCGATATAGCCTTCAAAGAGAACATGACGCAGGGTTCCCTGGACAAAGTAGCCAACCAAACTCGCGTGGAGCAGGCCAAACAAGACAACGGCCACCGCAATCAGCCCGTGCGTCAGTTTCCAGACCTCGTAGCGCAGCCGCAGGCGCTTGCGCCACACGGACAACCCAATCAACACCAGGAGCGCAACAACGCTGAGCACGGCGAACCTGGCGCGCCAGGGCGCCGTCAACGGATTCAACAGGGCCAGGTACTGGGCATCTGCGATGAACAGCAGTACCGGGTGCGCCACGACAAACACAAGTGCCACGCAGGTGATCTGTATGTGGAACTTCAGCAACGCATCAATCCCGAACGGGGCAGCCACCACCTTGAACCGGGCGATCAAGACGAATTGCAGGGCCATGATCGACAAGCCAACAAAACCCAGGGCAACCGATAGGTCAATCAAGAACGGCCGGTCCACCGAAGCGGGCTGGCCGAGGGCCAGCAGGAGCGGGGCCAGGCAAAAAAGCACATAGAGTGACAACCACGCCAAGCCGCTGAGCACATTCTTCATTTCACTCCTGAGCTACGAACAATTTGTGGGTGAAATTCTGGCTGGAATGGCTGACCCTTTTGATGGTCGCAATCCTACGCCCATCCATGGGCAGATCGCCTTCCGCTCCGGTTACCTGTCCGCCCGTCTAGGTCCTAGTCGAGTATCTCGCCGGTGGTCATGTTGATGGCCGGCGCGACCGCCTGGTCCTGATCACTGGCGTTGACTGTGTCATATATTGCCTGGGCCAGCACAGGCCCCACACCCTTGGCCTGCGCGAGTTCCTCCACCGTGGCGGCGCGGACCTTCTTGAGCGAGCCGAAGTGAGCCAGCAGTGCCTTCTGCTTGGCGGCACCGAGTCCTGGCACGGTGTCCAGGACGGAGGCCACCATAGCCTTGCCGCGTTTTGCCCTGTGGAAGGTGATGGCGAATCTATGGGCTTCATCACGAATTCGCTGCAGCAGGTACAGGCCCTCCGAGGAGCGCGGCAGGATGACGGGGAAGTCGCTCTCCGGCACCCACACCTCCTCGAGGCGCTTGGCCAGGCCAATCACGGCAACGTCGGTGATGCCCAGCTCGGCCAGTGCCCGCGCAGCAGCGTTGACTTGGGGTATGCCGCCGTCGACCACCACCAGGTTGGGCGGGTAGGCGAACTTGGATTTGGACGGCTCGACGGCGTCATCCGCACCGCTGGCGGCAAGTTCACCGCTGGCGAGGGCGGTCTGCGCGCGGGCCTCCTTCTCGGCGAGGTAATTGCGGAAACGGCGGGTGATGACGTCGTACATGGAGGCGGTGTCGTCGATGGCGGCATCGCCGGTGATGGCGAACTTGCGGTATTCGCTCTTCTTGGCGATGCCGTCCTCCACCACCACCATGGAGGCCACAACGTTGGTGCCCTGGACGTGGGAGATGTCGAAGCACTCAATGCGCAGCAGCGGCATGGGCAGATCGAGGGCTTCCTGAAGTTCCTGGAGCGCCAGTGAGCGGGTTGTCAGATCCCCTGCCCGGCGTGACTTGTGCAGGGCCATGGCCTGGCGGGCGTTGACCTGCACGGTGTCCATCAACGCGGCCTTCTCGCCACGCTGGGGCACCTTGATGGAGACCTTGCCCTGGCGCAGCTCCCCCAGCCACTGGGCCAGGTACTCATGGTTGGTAGGCAGTTCGGGGACAAGGATTTGCCGCGGGATGGCATCCTGTTGCTGTTCCTCGCCGCCATAGACCTGCTGCATCAGGTGCTCCCACAGCTCGGCGTTGGAGGCGTCCTCCACCTTTTCCACCACCCAGCCGCGCTGCCCGCGGATGCGCCCGCCCCGGACAAAGAAGACTTGCACGGCCGCTTCAAGATCGTCTTGTTCAACGGCAAAAATATCCGCGTTGGTGTCCTCGCTCAGCACCACGGCGTTGCGTTCAAAGACTTTACGCAACGCAATGATGTCATCACGGACCCTGGCGGCTTGTTCATAGTCCAGCTCGGCCACGGCTGCCGCCATGCGCTTCTCCAGGGTGCCGATGAAGCGCTTGGCTTCGCCGCCCATGAAGTCGCAAAAGTCCTGGGCGAGGGCCTTGTGGTCTTCCTCGCTGATCCTGCCAACGCACGGGGCCGCGCACTTGTCGATGTAACCCAGCAGGCAGGGCCGCCCGCTACGTTCGGCGCGGCGCAGGACGCCCGTGCTGCAGCTGCGCACAGGGAACACCCGCAGCAGGGTGTCCATGGTTTCGCGGATGGCACCGGCCGTGTACGGGCCGAAGTATTTAGTGCCCTTGCGCCGTTCGCCGCGCATCACCTGGACGCGGGGGAACTTCTCACTCATGGAAACAGCCAGGTAAGGGTAGGTTTTGTCGTCCCTGAACGCGAGGTTGTACCGGGGGGAGAACTCCTTGATCCAGGTGTACTCCAGCTGCAGCGCCTCGAGTTCGCTGCCCACGACGGTCCATTGCACGCTTGCCGCGTGGTGGACCATGGCATGGGTCTTGGGCAGCAACGTGGCCGGATTGGCGAAGTATGAGTTCAGCCGGGACCGGAGGTTTTTGGCCTTGCCCACGTAAATAATGCGTCCGTGCTCGTCACGGAAACGGTAAACACCTGGGTCCGTGGGAATTTCGCCGGGTTTGGGCCGGTAACTTGCTGGATCTGCCACCAGTTCATTCTAGGGTGGGGCTGCGTCTCTGAGGGCCCACCCGGCAGCTTCTGAGCTGTGAGAGAACGCGGGAACTGCCCCCAACCCTGCCGAGTCAGACCCAGGGCCGCATTAGGTGCGTCGCCCGACGTCGGACTCGGCAGCGTTAGGTCCGACTCGGCGTGTGTATACAGGTGGGAGCCGGTGGGGCCTATTCGATGCTGGGGCTTTGGTTGTATTTGCTGCTGCGTTCCTGACCGGTCAACTCGGCAATGGCGTCCATGATGGTGTCGGTGACGTGCCGGCGGGCTGGCAGGGAGTGGTCCGGTCCCGTCTTGTCAAAGTACAGTGGCTTGCCAAAACGCAGGGTGAACTGTGCCGGGCGGAAGCCCTTGCCGCCAGCGGGCTGCAGCTTCTCGGTGCCAATGATGCCCACCGGGACCACAGGGGCGCCCGTTGTCAGGGCCAGCCAACCCACGCCGGTGCGTCCACGGTACAGGAGGCCGTCGCGTGAGCGGGTTCCCTCGGGGTAGATGCCCACGCCCTCATCGCGGCCCAAGATATCCAACAGTGTCTTGAGCGCCTGAACGCTGGCAGCTTGCTCCCCGCGTTCCACCGGAATGGAGTTTACTGACTCGAAGAAGGACTTCATCAGTTTCCCCCTGATGCCCTTGCCGGTGAAGTATTCGGCCTTGGCGAAGAAGGAGACCGGCCGCGGTGTCAGCGCCTGCACAATGACCGAGTCGAAGAAGGAGAGGTGGTTGGGCGCCACAATGAACGGCCCGTCGGTGGGCACATTCTCCAGGCCCTCAACGGTTGGCCGGCAGAGGGCGCTGATGGTGCCGCGTGTCAGCACGCGGGTCATGTCATAAAGCGCCATCGCGGGCCTCCCGGAAGGTCTGTGCCAATTCGTCGGCAAGTTCGCGCGTGGAATCGACGACGGCGGCAACGCCTGCCGCTGCCAGCTCGCCGTCGGCGGCAAAGCCCCAGGAGACGCCAATGCAGTCAAGGCCGTTGGCCTGGGCGCCCATCACATCCTGGTGTCTGTCCCCCACCATGACTGCCGTGGATCCTGCGTCGGCAAGGTGGTCCAACTCCGAGAGTTCGGTCAGGGCGGCCGCAATGATCTCGCTCTTGCCTGCACGGTAGCCGGGTGCACCCGGCATGAGGGTCTCGTCCGTGTGGGAACCCTTGATGACGGCAAATAGCTGGTCAATCCCATGGAGTGCCAGTAGTTTCTTGGCCAGAGGCTCAGGCTTTTGCGTGGCAACAGCCAGCGGAATGCCTGCGTCCTTCAACTGCGTCAGCAGGTCCACGATGCCCGGGTACAGCACGGACATGGCCATGCCCTCCCGCATGTACCAATCCCTGTACGCGGCAATGACGGCAGGCACCGTCTCCACGGGGACGCCGGCAAAGGTGACCAGTGCGTCAGCGAGCTTGGGGCCCACCATTGCGTTGAGTGCGTCCAGCCCGGGGCTCTGTAGGTCCATGGTGCCCAGGGCATATTCGATGCCCTGGGTGATCCCTCCGGCCGGGTCAACAAGCGTCCCGTCGAGGTCGAAAAGGACTGCGGTGGCAGATTTGCCACGATTGACGGGCGGAGCGGCGATATTCACGTCCATAGTTTCTCACGACATGCGCCACTACCGGCTCATCCATGCCTGTCCGGGAATATCTTAGCTGAGCGTAGTCGACCTCCACCCGACCCTCTCCCCCGCATCTGTGACGCACTTGATGCATCGGAAAGCGCTTTCTCGAGCGATTTCGGTGCAACAAGTGCGTCACAGTTAGGAAAGGGTGGAGCGGTTATGGCGTGAGGGCCTCGCGCAGGAACGTGGCGGTGTAACTTTGTTCACTCTTTGCCACCTTCTCCGGGGTTCCCGTGGCAATCACCTGGCCACCGCCGGTTCCGCCGTCCGGGCCCAGGTCCACGATCCAGTCGGCACTCTTGATCACGTCAAGGTTGTGCTCAATGACGATGACTGTATTGCCCTTGTCCACGAGCCCCTGCAGCACCAGCAGCAGCTTGCGAATGTCCTCAAAGTGCAGGCCCGTGGTGGGCTCGTCCAGCACATAAATGCTGCGGCCGTTGGAGCGTTTCTGGAGTTCGGCGGCCAGTTTCACGCGCTGCGCCTCACCACCGGAGAGGGTGGTGGAGGCCTGCCCCAAGCGAACGTAGCCGAGTCCGACGTCGACCAGCGTGCGCAGGTGCCGGGCAATGGGGGTGAAGGCCGCGAAGAAGTCGGCGCCTTCCTCGATGGGCATGTTGAGCACGTCGGCAATGGACTTGCCCTTGTAGTGGACCTCAAGCGTTTCGCGGTTGTAACGCGCACCGTGGCAGACCTCGCACGGCACGTAGACGTCCGGCAGGAAGTTCATCTCAATCTTCAGCGTGCCGTCACCCGTGCAGGCTTCGCAGCGCCCACCCTTGACGTTGAAGGAGAAGCGGCCAGGCTGGTAACCGCGCATTTTCGATTCGTTGGTCTCGGCAAATAGCTTGCGAATGTTGTCAAAGACGCCTGTGTAGGTGGCCGGATTGGATCGTGGTGTGCGGCCAATGGGGCTCTGGTCCACGTGCACCACCTTGTCCAGGTGCTCCAAACCATCCACGCGCAGGTGGCGGCCGGCCACCTGCTTGGCGCCGTTGAGCTTGTTGGCCAGCACCTTGTACAGGATCTCGTTGACCAGGGTTGACTTGCCGGATCCGCTGACGCCGGTCACGGCCGTGAGTACGCCCAGCGGGAACTTCACGTCAATGTTCAGGAGGTTGTTCTCCTTGGCGCCCACCACCGTGAGTTCACGCTTTTTGTCGTACTTGCGCCGGGTGGCGGGCATGGCGATGGACTTGCGCCCGGACAGGTAGTCGCCCGTCAGGGACCGGGTGTTGGCCAGCAGCTCCTCCAGGGAACCGGAGTGGACCACCTCGCCGCCGTGCTCGCCGGCGCCGGGTCCAATGTCAACAATCCAGTCGGCTTCCTTGATGGTGTCCTCATCGTGTTCCACCACAATGAGCGTGTTGCCCAGATCGCGCAGGCGGGTGAGCGTTTCAATGAGGCGGCGGTTGTCGCGCTGGTGCAGGCCAATGGACGGCTCATCGAGCACGTACAGCACGCCCACCAGGCCGGAACCGATCTGCGTGGCCAGGCGGATGCGCTGGGCTTCGCCACCGGACAGGGTGGCGGAGGCGCGTTCCAGATTCAGGTACTCAAGTCCGACGTCGAGCAGGAACCTCAAGCGGGCCTGGATCTCCTTCAGGACCTGGCTGGCAATCTGGGCTTCGCGACCCGTCAGTACCAGGTTGGAGAGGAAATCGAAGCAGTCGCGCATGGACAGGGCGGCAACAGCGGAAATGGACATGCCGTTGATCAGCACCGACAGCGAGGCCGGGTTCAACCGGGCGCCACCGCATGCGGGGCACGGGATCTGGCGCATGTACTCTTCGTACCTGTCCCGGGCGGAGTCCGATTCCGTCTCGATGTGCTTGCGCTGGATGTACTGCACGGCACCCTCAAAGCCGGTGCTGTACTTGCGTTCGCGGCCAAAACGGTTCTTGTACTGCACCACCACCTTGTGGTCCTTGCCGTACAGGATGGCCGTGCGCACGGGGGTTGCCAACTTGTTCCAGGGGGTGTCAAGCTCGAAGTCGAGTTCGGCCGACAACCCTTCCAGGAGGCGGTTCCAGTACTCAGTGGTGGCGGTGCCCAGCGACCACGGGGCGATGGCGCCCTCGCGCAGCGAGAGGAACGGGTTGGGGATGACGAGCTCTTCATCAACCTCAAGCTTGGTGCCGATACCGCTGCAGGCGCTGCAGGCCCCGAAGGGGTTGTTGAAGGAGAAGGAACGCGGCTCAATCTCGTCAATGGCCAGCGGGTGCTCGTTGGGGCAGGCCAGGTTCTCGGAGAAGGAGCGGATGCGTCCGGAATCCTGCTCCGGCAGGTCGACCAGTTCGGCCAGCACACGGCCGTCAGCCAGCCCCAGGGCCGTTTCGACGGAGTCGGTGAGGCGCTGCTGGATGCCGTCCTTGACTACCAGACGGTCCACCACGACGTCAATAGTGTGCTTGAACGTCTTCTTCAGCTTGGGTGGATCGCTGAGCTGAATCTGCTCACCGTCCACCTTGGCGCGGGAATAGCCCTTGGCCGTGAGTTCCTTGAACAGTTCAACAAACTCGCCCTTGCGGTCGCGCACCACGGGAGCCAGGATCTGGAAGC
Organism: Arthrobacter sp. HLT1-20; assembly: GCF_054510895.1. Lineage (NCBI taxonomy): Bacteria > Bacillati > Actinomycetota > Actinomycetes > Micrococcales > Micrococcaceae > Arthrobacter > Arthrobacter sp. HLT1-20. The sequence continues at coordinate 155,974 of NZ_JBTNDR010000005.1, forward strand.
GGGTTCCTTCAGGCATCTCCAGCAACTGGTCAACAATTTGCTGCGGTGTTTGCTTGGCAATGGGCTCGCCGCAGGTGGGGCAGTGCGGCGTTCCCACCCTGGCCCACAGCAGGCGCATGTAGTCATAAATCTCGGTGATGGTGCCCACGGTGGAGCGCGGGTTCTTGCTCGTGGACTTCTGGTCAATGGAGACCGCCGGGGACAGGCCCTCAATGAAGTCAACATCGGGCTTGTCCACCTGGCCCAGGAACTGCCGGGCATAGGCGGAGAGCGATTCCACATAGCGGCGCTGGCCCTCGGCGAAGATGGTGTCAAACGCCAGGGAGGACTTCCCCGAACCCGACAAGCCCGTGAAGACGATCATGGCGTCACGGGGCAGGTCAAGGTCAACGTTGCGCAGATTGTGCTCGCGGGCGCCCTTGACGATCAAGCGCGACAAGTCGGGGCGCTGCGGAACGGTTGACGAGTTGTGCAACTGGGCCATGGTTTCCTTCACATTGCTGTCCACTGTGTGGGCGCGGCACGGCCAGAGCTCTGCCGGGCTCGTGTGTAATCACTGCTAAGTATAATCGAAAGTTCGTTCGAACGCGCGTTCTCTTAGCCGCACGTCAACCGCTGATGGCGCGGTCCAGCGCGGCGCCCACAATGCGCAGCGCCTGGCTCTGGGGAACACCCAAATCACGCACGACGGCGGCAAAGGCGTCAGCCGCCGCTGCAACTTGGGCGGAAATGGCGTCGCCGCCGGATGCCACGGCGGTGCCGCTGCGGCCGGCCGTCACCACAATGCCTGCCTGCTCCAATTCCCTGTAGGCCCTGGCCACTGTGTTGGCTGCCACGCTCAAATCCGCTGCGAGTGCCCGCACCGACGGGAGCTTGCTGCCCACGGCCAGCTCACCCGAGGCTGCCAAATCCAGGATCCGCAAGCGGATCTGCTCGTAGGGCGGCACAGTGGACTCCGAGTCCAGACGCCAGCGGCGCATTAAAATATCCATGGTGTTCATAACTGACTCACCTCTTCCACCAGCGGATCTCCAAACTGGCTCATGTATAGCTCGAAGTAGAAACCCTTGCGTTCAAGGAGCACGTGATGGTTGCCCTGTTCAATGATCTCACCGTTATTCATCACCAGTATCAAATCTGCGTCACGAATCGTGGAGAGCCTGTGCGCAATGACAAAACTGGTCCTGTTGTGGCGGAGTTTGTTCATGGCCGTGCGGATCATGACTTCGGTGCGGGTGTCCACGGAACTCGTGGCCTCGTCCAGGATCAAAATGCCGGGGTTGGCAATCCAGGCGCGGGCAATTGTCATGAGCTGGCGCTGCCCCTGGCTCAGCCCGCCGCCGTCGTCGCTGAGGACTGTGTCATAACCGTCGGGGAGCGACATGACAAAGTGGTCCACGTGGGTGGCCACCGCGGCCTCGATGATCTCCTCCTCGGTGGCGTCCAGTTTGCCGTACCTGAGGTTGTCCATGATGGTCCCGCCAAAGAGCCAGGCGTCCTGAAGCACCATGCCAAATTGGCTGCGCAGGTCATCGCGGCTCAGATGCGCGGTATTGACGCCGTCAACCGTGATGGTGCCGGAATCGATCTCGTAGAACCGCATGAGCAGATTGACCAGGGTGGTCTTGCCGGCGCCAGTGGGGCCAACAATGGCAACCGTCTGGCCGGGCTCGGCCACCAGGGAAAGGTCCCTGATGAGCGGCTCCCCCGGCTTATAGCCAAAATTGACGTGGTCAAAAACCACGCGGCCCTTAGGTTCGGCCAACACCGCCGGCGGGGTGTGATCGGGGGTCTGTTCCTGCGCATCCAACAGCTCAAAGACTCGCTCGGCCGAGGCCACGCCTGATTGCAGCAGGTTGATCATGCTGGCCAGCTGGGCCATGGGTTGGCTGAACTGGCGGGAATACTGGATGAACGCCTGGACGCTGCCGATGGTGAGGGCGCCCTGGGCCACCTGAATGCCGCCGAGCACCGCCACCACCACATAGTTCAGGTTGGAGATGAAGTTGGTGCTGGGCATGATGATGCCGGAAATAAACTGGGCTTTGGCGCTTGACTCGTAGAGCCGGTCATTGGAGACCCGGAACTTTTCAATGGCTGCCTGCTGCTGGCCAAAGGCCTTGACAATCTCGTGTCCTGTGAACATTTCCTCCACGTGGCCGTTCAGCTCACCCGTGCTCTTCCACTGCGCGGCAAACTGCACCTGGGAGCGTTTGGCAATCATGACCGTCATGGCGGCAACGATCGGCACCGTGAGCAGCGAGATGCCGGCCAGCATGGGCGAGATGGAGAACATCATGCCCAGCACGCCGCACACTGTCAGCACGGCGATGAGGATTTGGGTCAGGGTCTGGTTCAACGTTTGGGAGAAATTGTCGATGTCGTTGGTGACGCGGGACAGCACGTCCCCGCGGGATTCCTGCTGGAAGTGCGACATGGGCAGCTTGTCCAGCTTGGCTTCAATGTCCGTTCGGAGCCGGTACATGGATCGCTGCACAATGCCTGTGGTGATGTAGCCCTGGGACCAGTTGAAGAAGAACGCCACCACATACAGGCTCAAAACAATGAGCAGCACGGCACCCAGCGCCTGCAGGTCCAGGCCCTGGCCGGGCACCACGTTCATGGCATTGAGCATGTCGGCGAGTTGACCCTGGCCGCTGGCCCGCAGCGCCGCCACTGCCTGGTCCTTGGTGGTTCCGGCCGGGAATTTGCCCAACATCTGCCCCACGACGCCGTCGAAGATGATGTCCGTTGCCTGACCCAACACCTTTGGTGCCACCACGGACAGGCCCACGGAGATGGCAGCCATGGCAATCACGGCCACTATGCGCAGTTTGTCGGCAGCCATCAAGGCGAGGATGCGTTTGAGGCTGGGGCCAAAGGAGATGGCTTTTTGTGGCGGGCCGCCGGCGCGGGCCCCTCGCATCATGGTCATGCTGCACCGCCCTTGTTGTCTGAAAGCTCGTCTTCTGTTGACTGGTCATCGTCGCTCAGCTGAGATGTCACAATTTCCTGGTAGGTGGGGCAGCTGTCCAGCAGTTCCTCGTGGGTGCCTTGGCCCACCAACGCCCCTTCATCCAGTACCAGGATGTTGTCCGCATCCTTGATGGTGCCCACGCGTTGGGCCACCACCAACACTGCCGCGTCCCGGGTGACCGGTTTCAGGGCTGCCCGCAGCTTGGCGTCCGTGGCGTAGTCCAGGGCGGAGAAACTGTCGTCAAACAGGTAGAGCGTTGGCTGGGCGGCAATGGCCCGGGCAATGCAGAGCCGCTGGCGCTGGCCACCGGAAACATTGGAGCCGCCCTGCTCAATGGGAGAATCAAGCCCCCGGGGCATGTCCCTGACAAAGTCGGCAGCCTGGGCGGTTTCCAATGCCTCCCATACTTGCGCATCCGTGGCCTGCGGGTTGCCCATGCGGATGTTGCTGGCCACGGTGCCGGTGAACAGGTACGCCTTTTGCGGCACTAGGCCGATGGAGCCGCGCAGGGCAGCCAGCGTGACGGCCTTGACGTTGTGGCCACCGAGCTCGATGGAGCCCTCGGTGCTGTCCAGGAGCCTTGGTATGAGGTTCAACAGCGTTGACTTGCCGCTGCCCGTGGAGCCAATGATCGCCGTCGTGGTTCCAGGGGTTGCCGTAAAGCTCACCCCGGACAGGACGGGAGCCTGGGCGCCGGGGTAACTGAAGGCGGCGTTGCTGACCTGCAGCACGCCGTCGAGCTGGCCTACTGAAACAGCGCCGGGAGCATCCACCACGCTGGCTTGGGTGTCCAGGACTTCCATGATGCGTTCGGCGCTGACGGCCGCGCGGGGGATCATCATGAACATGAACATGGCCATCATGACGGACATGAGGATTTGCATGATGTAGCTCAGGAACGCGGTCAAGGCGCCAATCTGCATGTCGCCCGCGTCGATGCGCTGACCGCCAAACCAGAGCACGCCAACGCTCGTCACGTTGACCACAAAGAAGATGGTGGGGAACATGAGCGAGAGCAGGCGCCCGGCCCGCAGCTGCGAGGACGTCAGGGCGCCGTTGGCCGTGGCGAACCGGTCGGCCTCGTAGTCGCGGCGGCCAAAGGCGCGGATCACGCTGATGCCGGTGATTTGCTCGCGCAGCACGCCGTTGATGTCGTCAAGCTGCTTCTGCACCTTGCGGAAGGTGGGGACCAGCACCCGCACGATGAGGCCGATCGCCACGATCAGCAAGGGCAGGATGACCAGCAGCAGCCCGGACAGGGGGACGTCCTGGGCCATGGCCAGCACAATGCCGCCAAGGCACATGATGGGCGCCATGACCATCATGGTGAACGACATCAGGGTCAGCATCTGCACCTGCTGGACGTCGTTGGTGGTGCGGGTGATCAGCGACGGCGCGCCAATGATGCCCACCTCCTGGGAGGAAAACGTCTCCACCTTGTCGAAGAGGTCGCGGCGGATTTGCCGCCCCACGCCCATTGCTAGCTTGGCGCTCAGGTAGGTGGCCGCGATGGCACACACCACCTGGCCCGCCGTGATGGCGAGCATCCAGCCGCCTAGGTTCATGATCAGGTCAATGTTGCCCTTGACCACGCCGTCGTCGATGATGTCGGCGTTGAGCGTGGGCAGGTACAGCGTGGCCAGGGTGGAGAGAAACTGCAGCACCACAATCATGATCAGCTGCGCCCTGTGCGGTGCCACATTGCGGGCTATCAAGCGAAACAGCACGTCAAACTCCTAGGTGCGCATCAAAATTTGGTTCGAACAGGTAACAACTTACTCCTGGGGGGCCAGCTTGTCAGCGTGGGCTCCCTGTGATTGCCCGGGGGCTCGCGAGTACGCAGATAACGCCCTCAAAACGCGTTGAGAGGGCGTTATCTGCAGAGTGACCGGCGGGTCAGCACCTGCCAGCCCTCAGCCGAAGAGCTCAAAGGCCACGACCCCGCCGGCGGTCACCATCTCGATTTGCCGCCGGGCCTGCGTTTCCACGGGTTCGGGGCTCAAGGCGCGCAGGTACTCCGTGTGTTCCGCCAGTGAGGCAACTGCCTTCTCGATATTCGCCGGGCTGACCTTCACAAAATGTGTTGGCTGAGGAGTGCTGATACCCACCCAGCGGACCTTGTGGCGGCCCAAACCCTCATCGAGGAGTTCGGGGAAGATCCAGTCATTGTCCGCATCGGACACCGCGTCCAGCACGCTGCGGCCAACGGCCCTGTGATCAGCGCTGTTCCAACGCCCCGGACCCCACGTTTCGCCGTGGTTCAGTGTCAGCACAACATCGGGTTTGACCTGGCGGATATGCCGGGCAAAGTCACGGCGCAGCGCCACACCTTCCTCGACCCGGCCGTCGGGGTGGCCAAGGATGGTCAAATTCTCCACGCCCACCTGCCGGCACGCGTTGAGTTGCTCCACAGCCCGCAACGGACCGCTCAGCTCGGGAGCCATCGTGGCAATGCCAGCCTCCCCGTGGGACGCCAGCAGGTAGTGGACTTCCTTTCCGTCCTCAACCCACTGGGCCACGGCCGCCGCCATGCCATATTCGGGGTCGTCCGGGTGGGCAACAATGACAAGGGCGCGCTGCCAGTCCTGCGGAAATGCCTGTAAATCGCTCATTGTTTTTCTCCCACCATGAAGATGCGCCGGAACTCAAAGTTGGTACCAAACTCCGTGGCCGGATAAGCCTGCCGCAACAATGCCGCGTAGTGCTGCTCAAACTCGGCGCTTTCCACGGGACCTAGCGCCGCCAGCACGGGGCGCAACCCCGTCCCGCGGACCCACTCCAACACTGGGTTCTCCCCCTGCAGGAGCTGGCTGTACGTGGTTTCCCACACATCCACCCGGGCCCCGCCGCGCAGGAACAGCTCCTGGTACTCCGCCGGCTCCCCCACCGCATCCTGATGCCGCAGCACCCCGTCCAGCTGCTCCCGCCAGCGTGCACTGGCTGCCAGTTCCCGCATGATGGTGTGCGACGGCGCCCCAAAGTTCCCCGGCACCTGGACTCCCAGCCACCCGCCCGGGCGAAGCGCCGCCAACCATCCGGACATTAACCGCCGGTGGTCCGGCACCCACTGCAGGGCGGCATTGGAGACAATCACGTCGGTCGCGGCGGTGGGCTCCCAGCCGGCAATGTCTCCCACAGCGAAGCTCAGCCGCACGGCGGGGTGGGGCTGGGCACCTGCCGGGCGTCCGGCGTCGTCCGTCAAGAGCTGCTTGGCGGCGGCAATCATTTCGGCCGAACTGTCCAGCCCCTCAACGAAGGCGGTAGGCCAGCGCTGCGCCAACGTAGCGGTGAGGTTGCCCGGCCCGCAGCCCAGATCGACCACCGTGGCGGGCGCGGTTGCAGCGATGCGGGACGTCAGGTCAAAGAACGGCCGGTCGCGAAAATCGCCAAACTGCACGTACTTCGCCGGTTCCCACAAAAATCCTTGATCACCCATGGCGTTATCCTGCCACAGCCTTGAGAGCATAAGCTGGGAACACCATGAATCTTCTTGAACAGCTTGCCACCCTGAACCCGCAAACCTCCTCCGACGATGACGTTCTTGACGCGTTTTTGGAATGGACCATGGACAAGGGCATCGAGCTGTACCCCGCCCAGGAGGAAGCGGCGCTGGAGCTGGTCAGCGGCAACAACGTGATCCTGTCCACGCCAACAGGCTCCGGCAAGTCAATGGTGGCCATCGCCGCGCACTTCAACGCCATGGCCCGGGGCGCCGCCAGCTATTACACGGCCCCCATCAAGGCGCTGGTGTCGGAGAAGTTCTTTGCGCTCTGCGAGATTTTTGGGGCCGAGAACGTTGGCATGATCACCGGCGATTCCTCGGTCAACCAGGACGCGCCCATCATCTGCTGCACGGCCGAGATCCTGGCCAACATTGCCCTGCGCGAGGGCGAGAACGCCGATGTTGGCGTTGTCATCATGGACGAGTTCCACTACTACTCGGACCCGCAGCGCGGCTGGGCCTGGCAACTGCCGCTGTTGGAGCTGCCACAATCCCAGTTCCTGCTCATGAGCGCCACGCTGGGTGACGTCAGCCGCTTTGAGCGCGAATTGACCGAGCTGACCAACCGCGACACCACCACCGTTTCCTCCACCGAGCGCCCCATCCCGCTGCACTACTACTATGTACAAACCGGTGTGCACGAGACCCTGGAAGAACTGCTCGCCACCAAGCAGGTCCCCGTCTACGTGGTGCACTTCAGCCAGGCCGAGGCCATCGACAGGGCCCAAAACCTGATGAGCATCAACGTCTGCACCCGCGAGGAAAAGGACAAGATCAACGACCTCATTGCCGGGTTCCGCTTCTCCGCGGGCTTCGGCAAGACCCTCAACCGCCTGGTCCGCCACGGCATCGGCGTGCACCACGCAGGCATGTTGCCCAAGTACCGCCGCCTGGTGGAGCAGCTGGCCCAGGCCGGCCTGCTCAAGGTCATCTGCGGCACCGACACGCTGGGCGTTGGCATCAACGTGCCCATCCGTACTGTGCTCCTGACAGCCCTGAGCAAGTACGACGGCGTCCGCACTCGCGTTTTGCAGGTGCGTGAGTTCCAACAGATTGCCGGCCGTGCAGGCCGTGCGGGCTACGACACCGCCGGCACAGTCATTGTGCAGGCACCGGACCACGTCATTGAAAACACCAAGGCCATGACCAAGGCTGTGGCAAAGTTTGGTGACGACCAAAAGAAGCTGCGCCAGGTGGTTAAGAAGAAGCCCATGGCTGGTTTTGTCAGTTGGGGTGAGCCCACGTTCACCCGCCTGGTGGAATCCGTGCCGGAACCGCTGACCTCCAGCTTCACCATCACCCACGCCATGCTGCTGAACTTGTTGGAACGCCCCGGGGATCCCTTCCTGGCCGCCAAGACCCTGCTCACCGACAACCACGAATCGCCGTCCAAGCAGCGCGCCCTGATCCGCAAGGCCATCGGCATGTACCGCGAACTGCTCGGTGCCGGCGTGGTGGAGCGCATTCCGGAGGAGGAGCTGGAGGCTGACGGCCGCACCGTGCGCCTCACAGTGCACCTGCAAATGAACTTTGCCCTGAACCAGCCCCTCTCCCCCTTTGCCTTGGCGGCCCTGGAACTGCTGGACCCCGCATCCCCGAGCTACGCCCTGGACGTCATCTCCGTCATTGAGGCCACCCTGGAGAAGCCGCGCCAAATCCTTGCCGCCCAGCTCAAGCGTGAACGCACCGAAAAGGTTGCCGCCATGAAGAGCGAGGGCATCGAGTACGACGAGCGCATGGCCATCCTGGACGAGGTCACCTACCCCATGCCCCTGTCGGAGCTGCTGTTTGGCGCCTTCGAGGTCTACCGCAAGGCATCCCCCTGGGTGGGCGACTTTGAACTGAGCCCCAAGTCGATCATCCGCGACATGTACGAGCGTGCCATGAACTTCGGCGAGTACGTCCAGTACTACTCGCTGGCCCGCTCCGAGGGCATCGTGCTGCGCTACCTCACCGACGCGTACAAGGCGCTGCGCCAAACGGTTCCCCAGGATGCCCTGCGCGAGGACCTCGAGGACATCATCTCCTGGCTGGGCGAGCTGGTCCGCCAGGTGGACTCCAGCCTGCTCGACGAGTGGGAAAAGATGACCTCCGGCGACGATTCCTCCCCAGCGCTGGAGGAAACCACCCTTCCGCCGGCCCCGCCCAAGCTCACGGACAACCAGCGGGCCTTCCGGGTCATGGTCCGCAACGAGATGTTCCGCCGGGTGGAGCTCGCTGCTGACGATGATTTCGAGGCTTTGGGGGCGCTCGACGCCGAACACGGCTGGGATTCTGATCGCTGGGCCGACGCCCTGGACACCTATTGGGACGAACACGAATACATCGAGTCCGGCCCGGCCGCCCGCGGACCCGCCCTGTTGACCATCACCACCGGGGACGACACCTGGACCGTGCGCCAAACCATCGTCGATCCCGAAGCCAACCACGACTGGTCAATGACGGCCACAGTGGATCTTGACGCGTCCAACGAGGCCGGGTCCGCCGTCGTACAGTTCAAGGACTTTAGCCGAATGTAAGGTGCGCGCTAAGCTCTGTGTATGAGTTTGATTCGCACTGCTGTGCCCTCCGATGTCCCCGCAATCCTTGGCATGATTCACGATCTGGCTGTGTATGAAAAAGAGCCGGATGCTGTGAAGAACACCGTGGAGATGCTGCACGCCAATCTCTTTGGCAGCAACCCGCAAATCTTCGCCCACGTGGTGGATTCCGAGACGGCCGGCGAGCCCATTGTTGGCTTCGCCCTGTGGTTCCTGAACTACTCCACGTGGGAGGGGACCTTGGGCATCCACCTCGAGGACCTGTATGTGCGCCCGGAGACCCGCGGCGGCGGGCACGGCAAGGCGCTGTTGCGCACGCTGGCCCAGATTGCTGTGGAGCGCGGCTACGCCAGGGTTGAGTGGAGCGTGCTGGACTGGAACGAACCGGCCATCAATTTTTACCAGTCACTGGGTGCGGTACCCATGGACGGCTGGCACGTCTTTCGCCTGGACGGCGCCGAACTGGGCGCCTTCGGTGCGGCAGAGTTGGCCGCAGCAGAGGCACGGGCATGACGGTGTCGGAGCCGTACGTCATCCGCGGCGTGCGCCTGCGCGACCACTGGTTTACGGCACCCCTGGACCATGCCAACCCCGCAGGCCCCAGCATTGAGCTGTTTGCCAGGGAGCTCAGCGATGACCGGGTGGATGCGGATGAGCTGCCCTGGCTGCTGTTCCTGCAGGGCGGGCCGGGCGGGCGTGGCAATAGGCCCACAGCTCTAGGCGGCTGGCTGTCCGAGGCAGCCAAGCAGTTTCGCGTCTTGATGCTTGACCAGCGCGGCACGGGCCTGTCCACCCCGGCCACGCGGCAAACGCTCCCCCTGGTGGGCGACGTTGCCGCCCAGGCAGACTACCTGGCCCACTTCCGGGCCACGGACATTGTTGCCGATGCCGAGTTGATCCGTGCTGCCTTGGGTTCCGGGCCGTGGAGCCTGTTTGGCCAGAGCTATGGCGGATTTTGTGCCCTAACGTATTTGTCCTTTGCCCCGCACGGCGTGAAGGAGGCACTCATCACCGGTGGCTTGGGCCCCCTGGACGGGCCTGCCGACCAGGTGTACCAAGCAACCTTTGAGCGCTTGCGCGGCCGCAACGCCGAATACTTCACCAAGTACCCGCAGGACCGCGCCGTAGTCACCCGGATCATGCGTCACGTGGTGGCCGTGTCCGAGTACCTGCCCACGGGCGAGCGGCTCACACCGGAACGCGTGCAGATGCTGGGCAACTACCTAGGCGGAAACACCCGCTTTGACGGCCTGCACTATCTACTCGAGGACGCCTTTGTGCCCACGGTGGATGGTGAGCGGCTCTCCGACAATTTCCTGTCGCAGGTTTCTGCCCAGGTCAGCCGCGCAGCTCAGCCGCTGTACGCGCTCATGCATGAGTCCATCTATGTTCAGGATGAGCCCAGCAATTGGGCCGCCGCCAGAGTCTTGGGCGAGCACCACGACTTCCACCCGGACGTTGCCGAGCCGCTGCTCACCGGTGAGGCCGTCTACCCCTGGTACTTTGAGCAGGACCCGGCCTTGAGCCCTCTGAGCGAGCTGGCCGAGGTGCTGGCCCAGCGCACCGAGGGTTGGGGTCCGCTCTACTCCCGCGAGCAATTGGCGCACAACACCGTCCCTGTGGCTGCTGCCGTCTACACGAACGACATCTACGTGGACAGGGAGATTTCCCTAGCCACGGCTGCCGCCGTCACGGGCCTGCAGGTATGGGAAACAGCCCAATTCCACCACGATGGCATTGCCGACGACGGCGAGGGCATCTTCGCGAAGCTCCTCGCCATGGTGCGGGCCCCGCAGACGTAGTATCCCGCCCCTGCAGATCTATGACGCAGTTATAACATCGGAAAGCGCTTTCTGGCGGCTTTTTGATGCAACAACTGCGTCATAGACGGGGTGGGGTGAGTGTTGCCGCTTAGGCGTGGCCGGCCTCGCGCATTTGGCGAAGCTCCTTCTTCAGATCCCCCACCTCGTCGCGCAGGCGGGCTGCGAGTTCAAAGTGGAGGTCGGCGGCCGCGCCGTGCATCTGCGCCGTCAACTCCTCGATGAGGCTGATCAACTCGGCAGCGGGGCGGGAGGCAAGCCCGTCCTGGCGGACAGCCTTCTTGCCGGTGCCGGCCTTTTTGAGCCGTGCCTCCTCCAGTAACGCTGCCGTGTCGGCATCTTCACGGGCCAGCTGGTCGGTGATGTCAGCGATCTTTTTCCGCAGCGGCTGCGGATCAATCCCGTGCTTGGTGTTGTAGGCCACCTGGATTTCCCGGCGCCTGTTGGTCTCGTCAATGGCGAATTGCATGGATGCCGTGACCCTGTCCGCATACATGTGCACCTCACCGGAGACGTTACGGGCTGCGCGCCCGATGGTCTGGATCAGCGACGTGGAGGAACGCAGGAAGCCTTCCTTGTCCGCGTCAAGGATGCTCACCAGGGACACCTCCGGCAGGTCAAGGCCTTCACGGAGCAGGTTGATGCCCACCAGCACATCAAAGACACCCATCCGCAGCTCGCGCAGCAACTCCACCCGCCGCAGGGTGTCCACATCCGAGTGCAGGTACTCAACCTTGATGCCGTTGCCCAGGAGGTAGTCGGTCAAGTCCTCGGACATGCGCTTGGTCAAGGTGGTGACCAGGACGCGTTCATTCTTGGCTGTGCGCTTGCGGATCTCACCGAGGAGGTCGTTGATCTGGTCCTGGGACGGCTTGACGATGATTTCAGGGTCAATGAGGCCCGTGGGCCGGATGATCTGTTGGACGTAGCCATCGGACTTGCCCAGCTCGTACTTGCCCGGTGTTGCGGAGAGGTACACGGTCTGGCCCACGCGCTCCAGGAACTCATCCCATTTCAGTGGCCTGTTGTCCATGGCCGAGGGCAGTCGGAAGCCGTGGTCCACCAGGGTCCGCTTGCGGGACATGTCGCCCTCATACATGGCGCCAATCTGCGGCACCGTCACATGGGATTCGTCAATGACCAGCAGGAAGTCATCAGGGAAGTAGTCGATCAGACAGTGCGGGGCGCTGCCCTGCTCACGGCCGTCAATGTGCCGAGAGTAGTTTTCAATGCCGTTGCAGAAGCCCATCTGCTCCATCATTTCCAGGTCATAAGTGGTGCGCATGCGCAGCCGCTGGGCCTCGAGCAGCTTGTTCTGGCTTTCCAGTTCCTTGGTGCGGCTGGCCAGTTCGTCCTCGATCTGCTTCACTGCCCGGGCCATGCGGTCGGGGCCCGCAACATAGTGCGACGCCGGGAAAACGTACATCTCGTTCTCCTCCCGGATGATCTCTCCCGTGAGCGGGTGCAGGGTGTAGATGTTCTCCACCTCGTCGCCAAAGAACTCCACCCGGATGGCCTGCTCCTCATACATGGGGATGATTTCCACGGTGTCCCCGCGCACCCGGAACGTGCCGCGGTGAAAGTCAATGTCGTTGCGGGTGTACTGCATGCTGACGAACTTACGCAGCAGGTCATCACGGTTCATCTGGTCCCCGCGGGTGAAGGTGACCATGCCGGCCACGTACTCTTCCGGGGTGCCCAGGCCGTAGATGCAGGATACTGTGGCCACCACAATGACATCCCTGCGGGTCAGCAGCGCGTTGGTCGCCGAATGCCGGAGGCGCTCCACCTCCTCATTGACGGAGGAGTCCTTCTCGATGAAGGTGTCCGACTGCGGCACGTACGCCTCAGGCTGGTAGTAGTCGTAGTAGGAGACAAAGTATTCCACGGCGTTGTTGGGCATGAGTTCCCGGAACTCATTGGCCAGCTGCGCCGCAAGTGTCTTGTTTTGCACAAGCACTAGCGTGGGCCGCTGGACCTGTTCAATGAGCCACGCCGTGGTGGCGGACTTGCCGGTTCCCGTGGCGCCCAGCAGGACAATGTCCTTCTCGCCGTTGGTGATGCGTTCGGTGAGTTCCTTAATGGCTGCCGGCTGGTCGCCGGCTGGCTGGAATTCACTGATGACTTCAAAGGGGGCCACAATACGATTGATCTCTTGCGCAAGACTCATGGTGTTAACGCTACCCCTGTTGGTGGCGGTGCGGGCACAGGGTGAACAATGTCATGGGTAGGACTCCCCATGAAACATGCACGGTATTTGCCTCCCACCGTGCAAAACTATTACCAGCTAGTATCATCATTCGCCCTTGAGAGGACATCATGACGCAGAATAACCCCGAAGAAAAGAACCCGTACGGCCAGCAGCCGCAGCCGTATGGCCAGCCCGCCTACGGAAACGCACCCTACGGTGCTCCGGCCGAAGATCCGGGCAAGACCCTGGGCATCATTGGCCTGGTCCTTTGCTTTGTGTTCTCCCTGGCCGGACTTATTGTCTCCATCATCGCCAAGAAGAAGTCCACCGAAGCTGGCTTCACCAACACTCCGGCTAACGTGGGTGTCATTCTTGGCTGGATCTTCACCATCCTCGGCGTCATCGGCGTCATCATCTACATCATTGCCATCGTTGTTTTGATCAACAGCGGCACCATGACCACCACGTACTAAGCACTGCATAAAGGTTGCGGGCCCCTTCCCAGGACGGAAGGGGCCCGCAGCCTTTAATCAGCCTTTAGGCAGCCTTTAGGCAGCCTTTAGCCGGTAAGGCCGGGTGTCAGGGAAGAAACCTCCACGGTGGCCGCCCTGCCGGGATCTGCCGAGGCATGCAGTGACCCTCCCCCGCTCGTCCGCTCGGTCAGGGGGAATCCCGCAGCTGCCAGTGGCTCAATGGCGGCCAACAGATCCACCCCGGCGCGCAGCTGCACCCGCAGCTCCAGGACATCCGGAGCCGGCTTCCCGGCAATGGCTGTTGCGCCAATGTGGTCAACGCTCACGGCTGGCTCCCCCACAGCCGCTTTCACCCGCGCCGCCAAGCGGGCGGCCTGAGAAGGCCAGCTGGGATCGGCCGGAACGGCACCCGCCGTCGCGGGCCCACTCGCGGGACGGCCGGCGGCAAGATTCGCGGCAAAAGGCAGCAGCCGGCCATGCCACAGCGCATCCAGTTCATCCAATGCCCGCTGTGGGGAGCCGTCGTTGGAAATGACCACGTCGGCGGCGGCCGCCCGTTCGGCATCGCTGGCCTGCGCGTCCATCCGGGCCTGCGCATCCTCCCTGGACATGCCGCGGTCGCGCACCATCCTCGCCACACGCACCCAGGCTGCGGCCTGCACCACCACCACCAGATGGAAAGCGGCCCCCTGCCCCGTCTCCACGAGCAGGGGGATGTCCTGGACGACTATGGTGCCGGGGCTGGCCTGGTCCTTCATGGCCTGCGCGGCGGACCTGACACGCGGGTGGATGATGGCGTTCAGCGCCTGCCGTGCGGAGGGGTCGGCAAACACCAACGACCCGAGCTTGGGCCTGTCCAGCGAGCCGTCGGGCAGCAGGAAGTTCTCGCCAAACTGCGCCGCCACCTGGGCCAGGCCCGGGGTGCCGGGGGCCACCACCTCACGGGCGAGCTGGTCGGCGTCGACCACGACGGCGCCCAGTTCACGGAAGCGGGTTGACAGAAGCGATTTTCCGGCAGCAATGCCGCCGGTGAGTCCCAAGGAAAGCATGACTCCACACTAGACTGAAATGGTGAGCCAAACCCCCGAACCCCAGTTGGCCACTCCCGGCTCCAACAGTTACACCACCCTCGCCGCGGGACGGGACTTCCGCCACGAACTGAGCATCAAGCGGTCGCGATTCATCACCGTGCTGCGCCGGGTAGAGAGCGAGGCGGCCGCCCGTGAGCTCGTGGCTGAGCTGCGGCGCGAGTTTTACGACGCCCGGCACCACTGCAGTGCCTTTGTCATTGGCCCCGACCGTGGCGTGCAGCGCTCCAACGACGACGGCGAACCCTCCGGCACCGCCGGGACCCCCATGCTGGAGGCACTGCTGAAGCGCGAGACCCGCGCCGCGTCCCCGGCGTCCGGATCGGCAGTGGGCAGCGACGGGGCCGCCGACCTCAGTGACGTGTGCGCCGTCGTCGTACGGTATTTTGGCGGGATCCTGCTGGGCGCGGGCGGTCTGGTCCGCGCCTACTCCGAATCCGTGAGCTCAGCCATCGACGCCGCGCCCCTGGTGCGGCGCAACAGGCTGCGGCTGTTCACGGTGGCGGTGCCCCATGCGCAGGCGGGCCGGCTCGAGAATGACCTGCGCAGCTCCGGGTACGTCATGACGGGCAATGCGTACGACGCCGAGCACACCCAGGTTGGGCTGGCCATGGCCGACGACACTGACGTTATTGCCGCCGCCGTTGAGCGGTTGGCGCAGCTCACCGCCGGCAGCTGCACGCTGGCGGCTGTTGGTGTTGATTGGGTGGACACGCCGCTCTAGGGCACAGCAAAAAAGCGGACCCCCACCGAAGTGGAGGTCCGCTTTCTTATGACCTAAGTCAACAAGCTGGGGAAATTAGTTTCCGGTCAGCTTTTCGCGCAGTGCGGCGAGGGCTTCATCAGAAGCCAAGGTGCCGGCACCAGCGTCGGTTGCAGCAGGCTCGGAGGAGTAGGAAGTCCCTGCGGACTCGCCACCTTCACCGGCGCCATCGGCAGCTGCATCTTCTGCGGCGTGCTCAGCAACCTGCTTCTTGTGCGCTTCCCAGCGAGTCTGAGCGTCAGCGTACTGCTGCTCCCAAACGGCGCGCTGGGACTCGTAGCCTTCAAGCCACTCGTTGGACTCGGAATCGAAGCCCTCCGGGTACTTGTAGTTGCCCTCTTCGTCGTACTCAGCAACCATGCCGTAGAGTGCGGGATCGAACTCGGTGGAGTCGACGTCAACACCCTCGTTGGCCTGCTTGAGGGACAGCGAGATGCGGCGGCGTTCCAGGTCGATGTCGATGACCTTGACGAACAGTTCGTCACCAACGGAGACAACCTGCTCGGCCAGCTCAACGTGGCGGACTGCCAGCTCGGAGATGTGAACCAGGCCTTCGATGCCGTCTTCAACGCGAACGAACGCGCCGAACGGAACCAGCTTGGTGACCTTACCCGGTACAACCTGCCCGAGGGCGTGGGTGCGGGCGAAGGTCTGCCACGGGTCTTCCTGCGTAGCCTTGAGCGAGAGCGATACACGCTCGCGGTCCAGATCCACTTCGAGAACCTCGACGGTGACTTCCTGGCCAACTTCGACAACCTCGGACGGGTGGTCGATGTGCTTCCAGGACAGCTCGGAAACGTGAACCAGACCGTCTACGCCGCCAAGGTCCACGAATGCACCGAAGTTGACGATGGAGGAAACAACGCCGGGACGAACCTGGCCCTTTTCCAGCTTGTTGAGGAACGTGGAACGAACCTCGGACTGGGTCTGCTCGAGCCAGGCACGGCGGGACAGAACAACGTTGTTGCGGTTCTTGTCCAACTCGATGATCTTGGCTTCGATCTGCTGACCGATGTAGGGAGCCAGGTCGCGCACACGGCGCATCTCGACCAGCGATGCGGGCAGGAAGCCGCGCAGGCCGATATCGAGGATAAGACCACCCTTGACAACTTCGATGACGGTACCGGTAACGACACCATCTTCTTCCTTGACCTTCTCGATGTCGCCCCAGGCGCGCTCGTACTGTGCGCGCTTCTTGGAGAGAATCAGACGGCCTTCTTTGTCTTCCTTCGTGAGGACCAAAGCTTCAACCTGATCGCCAACGGAGACAACGTCTCCGGGATCAACGTCGTGCTTGATGGACAGCTCGCGGGAGGGGATGACGCCTTCGGTCTTGTAACCGATGTCGAGCAGAACTTCGTCGCGATCAACCTTGACAACAATACCTTCGACGAGGTCGCCGTCGTTGAAGTACTTGATGGTTGCGTCTACTGCGGCGAGGAATTCTTCAGCAGTACCAATGTCGTTGATGGCAACAACGGGAGTGGTACTAGTCTTCTCGGGGGTCGTGATGGTCATGTAGTAGGGGCTCCGATGTGGATAGTTGGTTTCGCCGGACCCTAGCAAGTGCACGCATGGGGCGCGTCCTGCTGGTCAGGGTCCGGAATTATTATGGTTGCAGGGGTTCCTGCGGATAATTCATGCCTATCACTAAGTGTTTTCTGTGCAGTTGTAACCGCTCGATTTCACGCATGACATGCCCATTTAGTCTAGTTGCTTGGGCCATGGAGCGCAAAACCCGTGTTCGACGGCGATAATTGCGTTTGTGGACAATTCAACCCTTTTGCGGCTGGGCCCCAGCACGTGGGTTCTGTTGACTGTTTTCCTGCTCCTGGCAGCGGTTCTGTGGCGCACGGCGCTGGACCGCTCCCCCCTGCAGATGCTCGTGGCAGGCGCCCGGGCGCTGGTCCAGCTCGCTGCCGTGGCGCTGGTCATTGCCTGGCTATCCAACGCCGGTGCCTGGGCGTTTGCGTTTGTTGCGGTCATGTTTTTGGTGGCCGTGTGGACCTCGGGGCGGCGGGTTGCGCCCGACGGGCGCTGGTGGATGGCCGCGATTCCCTTGGCGGCAGCGGTGATTCCACCTGCTGCGCTGATGTTTGCGGTGGGTGTGCTGCCGTTCAATGCGCTGGCCATCATTGCCATCCTTGGCCAGCAAATTGGGGGCGCCATGTCCACGGTGACGCTCAGCGGGCGGCGCATCCGCGACGAATTGGCCCTGCGGCACGGTGAGGTGGAGGCGGCCGTTGCGCTGGGTTTCGAGTGGCACGCCGCCCGTTCACTCGTGGCGAAACCTGTGGCCGGAGAGGCTGTGTTGCCCACCCTGGACCAAACCCGAACGGCCGGGCTCGTGACATTGCCGGGCGCGTTTGTGGGCATGATCATAGGCGGGGCCACTCCCCTGGACGCCGGTCTCATCCAATTGCTGGTGTTGGTGTCCCTGCTCCTGGTCACGTCCATTGCCGCCGCCACCACGTTGTGGCTGGGCTGCCGCGCCGCCTGGACCCGCCCTGCCCTGCCCCGCCCCGCTGACCGCTGATATCCGCGGTTTCCGCGCTTGCCGGCGCTTTGGGGGGGGGGGGGGGGGGGGGGGGGGGGAGGGAGGAAGAGA